>NZ_CP060042.1 GCF_014211915.1 Burkholderia cenocepacia
GTGTTCACGGGACTCATCGCGTACGACACGCAACGCATTAAGCGTATCTACATAGCGGGCGAAGAGGGCAAGATCGCCGGCAAGAAGGCGATCATGGGAGCGCTTGCGCTCTATCTCGACTTTCTCAACCTGTTCCTGATGCTGATGCGGCTCTTCGGCAGCCGCCGCAGCTAGGCGAGCGCTTGCGGATCGGGACAGGGAGCCGTGCGGCGGGCCCCGGCGGGATCACCGCCGGAGCAAGCTGGGGCCGGGATGAATCTGGCCCCGCCGCCCGCCACCGGTCGCACATCACGTCGGTTTGGTTTTAACGTTGACGCCGCCCGACGCCTCGAGCGCGGCGAGTCGGGCATCAACCGATCGAAGCAGACCAGCTGCGGCGAATCGCTCCTACTCATATGGAAGGTATCAACTTGCGCGGCACCTTCAATTTCCCAGTGGCGCCCTATGCGAAGCGGATCCTGCCGAGTACCGCGGCCGACAACGCCATCGCGTCGTCCAGTCAGCGAGCCTAACAAGAAGGCCCTTTCGGGGCTGCTTGCAAGCTGGCAGTGATGGAATTTCGGGTCGACACAACCTGCCGACAAAGACCACGACCCGTCAAGCAAGGGGGTAGACAGTATCACGTTGATTTATATGGATATTTATTCGGGCCGCAAGACAAAGCCTTACTGGGCCTAAAGGCGGCTGACCGGAAAAATGCGCGGAAATTAAGGGCACCCCTTTTGCCACGGACTGCCGGGCGCGATGAAGGCCGGGCCGATTTCAGCATCTCGCAGCCAGCGCATGACCTTGGCAGCGGTAAATTCGGCGCCGTTGTCCGACCGAACGAATGCGGGCTTGCCGTACAGCCGCATCAGTCGCGACAGCGTCAGAATCACATCCTGCGACCGCAGGCTGGCGTCGACCTCGATCGCCAGGCACTCGCGGGTGTATTCGTCGATCACGCAAAGCATCTTCAACGCCCGCCCATCCACCAGTTGATCGTGCACAAAGTCGTAACTCCATACCGAATTGGGTTGTGTCGCACCGGGCAGGCGAATGTCGTTACCACAACGACGACGGCGAGGACGCCGCCGCGGAATGTTGAGCTGCAAGGCTCGCCACATTCGCCGCACGCGCGATTCGCCCAGCGCCAGCCAAGCCGACATCCGCCGGTAGCCGAAGCGCGGCACTTCCTGAGCAGCCGCGATCAGTCGCTCGCCCAGGCTCCGATCCTTCTCCGGTTGCTTGAGCGTATAGGTTGCCACCCGGCGACTCAGCCCCAGGTAGCAACATGCCTTGCGTTGCGAGAGCCCCCGCCGAGTCAGGACTTCCAGCGCTTCGCGCCGGCCCGTCGGGGTGCTCATTTTTTTCGGCTGAATTCCTTCAGGCCGTCGATCACCAGCATCTGCTCGGCGATCAGGCGCTTGAGCCGATCGTTCTCCGATTCCAGCTCCTTAAGTCGACGCGCGTCAGCCACGTCCATCCCGCCGAACTTGTTGCGCCAACGATAGAAGGTCTGTTCCGAGATGTTGTGGCGCTTGCACAGATCCTTCACCGGCTCATCCCGGCTCTCGGCCTCTCGCAAGATGCGGATGATCTGCTCGTCGGTAAATCGCTTCTTCATCGAGTTCTCCTTGCCTCTAGGATAAAAGAGAACTCACTTGCCAAATGGCTACAAGAAACGCCTCAGGTCATCAGCGGCTGGACGATCGGTGTCTGCCGTGTACGCGACAAGTGGGTCGTCGAGCTATGGGATGGAACATCTCTCCATGCCACCGTCGACTCGCCGATCGCGGCCGCCCGGCTTCATCGGGAAATCGTCGCTGGAGCGAACTCGAACACACGCGACGATGTCGACGATCAGCACGAGATTTCAAGCTGATGAGGTCGAGTGCCCGGCAGCGGCCGGGCCCGGCACGTCAATTTCCGCGGCGTTATTCCGCGTCCGAAATCAGAAATCGATTGCGGTTCTTCGCATCAGCAATCCAGTGCGGTGCCTTCCCACGTCCGCTCCAGGTGGCACCGGTCTTCGGATCACGATACTTCGGTGCGATCGGGGCACGTGCGCTCGGCGCTGCTGCACGCCGGCGACCGAAGAGTTGGTCGGGCGTGATGCCGTATTCGGCGATCTGTTCGCGAATCGTGGTGATGACGCTGTCAAGCTCAGCAAGCCGCGCTTCTTCGGCTTGCCGTGCCAGCGCCTCTGCTTGGGCCTTCAGCTCGAGATAGGTAGCCATAAATGTGGAAAAGTTTCCTTTGAGAGATAGCTCCGGAGAGAGCGGTTCATTATATCCGCGCGCCAAAGCGGTTTATGTCGCTTCGTGAGTCGAGCGTCCCTTATTTCACTTTAGAAAGTGCGGCAGCAGTGTCGCGAGGCCGCCGACCATACCGACAATCCCGGCGGCTATTCCAGCAGTCCGATTGATCCTTCCAAAAAGATAGATAAGTGCTGTGACAACAGCGATCCAGGCAATGCCGTAGCCCAAGATCTCCAGCAAACCTGTTCCGGGCGAGAGAATGCTCCGAGGTTCCAATTCCATGTTGCCCACCTTTTTGATAGCAATCCGAACTATTTTACATAACTAAACTTAACGAACTCGTACATGTTACGGCTATTTAGTAATGTCTGGTTTGAGCCAGTTAGAAATGTCCGGTTCAGACCTGCCGCAGGCGCATGCTGTCGAGGCGCAACGCGGTGGAGCCTGCCATGAACAAGCCCGGCCTGGTCACGATCAGCATGAACGAACTGCAACGCGTCAAAGTCATCGAATCGGTGGTCGAAGGACGACTCACCGGCGTTCGTGCAGCCGAGCAACTCGGACTGACCGAGCGCCAGGTGTCGACGCTGAAACGCCGCTTTGAAGCGGCCGGCGCAGCCGGTCTGATTTCAGCCAAGCGTGGCAGACCGAGCAACCGGCAGTTGCCGATGAACCTGCGAGCGAGAGCCATCGCGATCATCCGCGAGCGCTACGCCGATTTCGGCCCGACCCTGGCTTGCGAGAAGCTTCACGAATGCCACGGCATTTTGCTGGCCAAGGAGACGGTGCGCCAATGGATGTATGCCGCCGGGCTTTGGGTGCCGCGTGCGCAGCGGCCGCCGAAGGTCTATCAGCCGCGCAATCGACGGGCGTGCTACGGCGAACTGATCCAGATCGACGGGAGCGATCATCGCTGGTTCGAGGATCGGGCGCCGGCGTGCACATTGCTGGTGTTTGTCGATGACGCCACCAGTCGTCTGATGGCGTTGCACTTTACAGCCACTGAATCGACATTCAGCTACTTCGAGGCAATCGATAAGTATCTGAAGGCGCATGGCAAGCCGGTCGCGCTCTACAGCGACAAGGCCAGTGTGTTTTACGTGAAGGACCGTTCGGCAACAGCGGGCAAAGGCGTCACGCAGTTTGGTCGCGCACTGTACGAGCTCAATATCGAGACGTTCTGCGCGAATTCGAGTCAGGCCAAGGGGCGTGTCGAGCGTGCCAACAGTACGCTGCAAGATCGGCTCGTCAAGGAGCTGCGACTTCGCGGCATCAGCACGTGGGAGGCCGCCAATGCTTATGCCCCCTCCTTCATCGCCGACTTTAACCGGCGATTTTCCAAGCCGCCGGCGAGCGATCACAACGCACATCGCCCGATCCGTGAGGGCGAAGATTTACGGCAGATCCTGGCTTACCGGGTGCCACGCAAGATCACCAATGCGCTCACGGTGCAGTACGACCGCGTGATGTACTTGTTGCAGGACACGGCGGAGAATCGTCGCCTGATCCATCAATACGTTGAAGTCGTCGAGTATCCCGACGGTACGATCGAGGTTCAGGCCGACGGCACGGTATTGCCGTACACGGAATACGACCGGATCACGAAGATCGACCAGGGTGCCGAGGTCGACAACAAGCGACTCTCGCATGCGCTTGCCGTGGCACGTTCCGTGCAAGAAATGCGTGATGATCGGCGCGCATCGGGCTCGCCTTCACGGACGCATATTGGCGAAGCGGTACGAGCGAAAAAGGCACTTCAGGGACTGAAAAAACAGCGCGCACTCGAGGTGGCCGATCTGAACCGGGCGATCCGCGATGTGAGCGCGAAAGAGATTGGGGGGCGGGGGCGGCTTCGCCGCCCCACCCCAAAATCATCAACCAAATCACGGCAAAACCAGACATTTCTATCTAGCCGGCCCCCGGACATCTGAATCTGGCCTTGACAGTACATTGTAGTGGCTAGATTGAAATGTCCGCTTTGGGGGTGCGGCGGAATTCTTGGACTGGGTTATGTCGTCAGCCCGAGACTCTCCCGGTACTCAATCGGACTGAGTGCGCCAAGCGAGATCTTGCTCCGTTTCTCGTTGTACCAGCGAATGTACGAGTCGACGACCTCGATGAATAGGTCGGTGGTGATGGTCTGTCAGTCTCGAGAGTAAAACAGTTCCGTTTTCAGCCGTCCCAAGAAGCCTTCGCACGCCGCGTTATGGGGCGAGCAGCCCTTGCACGACATTGAACGGATCAGATTGGCCTCCCGTATCCGGGTAAGCCAGCCTGGCCAACGATAGTGACGCGCCGGGTTGCAAGCATGCTTCGACCAGGCGGCGTTTCCCATCTGGATCGAACGACCGTTTGCCGTGCGGCGAAACGTGCATCACCTTCAGGGGCAGGTAAACGAGGTCAATCGTGTCAGCTGTCATCGTGGTTGCGTCCGCAAGTGTGAGTTGCGGACGCAATCGTGGATCGATTCAGCAGTGCCGGCTAGGTGCGGAGGATTTCGCGCTTACGCATCAGGCGTTTTGATCCTAATTTGGCCCCTACCGAAGACGTGTCCCCATGTCGCTCAAATCTGCGCAGGGATCGTGATGCTGCTCGGGCAGGACAGCGTCGCGCCGGTATCCGGAATCCCCACTACTTGTCCGTTCGAACCGGTCGAGGTCGTCGCGCTGCTGTGGCTGCCCAGTTGCAATTCGCCGTCGGTCACGGAGAAGGCCTTACCGCCACTGATCTGGCTATTGGTGATGCTGATTCCCGTGTCGCCCGATTTTGGCACGCCCATCAGGCTGTTCGAGAGCCCGATTATGGCGCCTTGCTGCTTGGTGGCGGTGGCGATCACGTTGTCGATGGTGACGTTGGCGATGATCGGCAGGGCGCCGCCGGTGCCCGAGGCGTAGGCGTAGGTGAACAGGAAGGGCTGCTGGACGTTGCGCATGCAGGTGTTCCGGTAGGTCACGCCGGTGGTGGCACCGCTGTCCTTGGCGGTCTGGTCGGTCTTGATCCGGTAGCCGTAGTCGGTGCCGCTGAACTGCATCGTGTCGACCGTCACCTGCGAGACGCCGGGCTTGGCGAGCGTGGTGCCGGCCGCCTCCTGGCCGCCGATCGAGATGCCATGACCACCGCCCACCACGCAATGGCTGACGTTGACGCTCGAGGTGGCCGCCCCGCCCGCGTTTGACTTGATGGCGATATCGTCGTCGCCGGTGTCGAGCAGACAGTTCTTGATGGTCGCCGTCTGGGTGCCGATGATGTCGATCGCGTCGGTGTTCGGCGCGAGATCGTCACCGCTGGCATTGCGGTTCGGATTCGCGTAGATCCACACGCCGTCGATCGTGACGTTCTTCGAGCCCGATTCAATCACCAGTTGCTCCTTCGGCGAGTTGCGGATGATCAGTGCGCTGCCGGTAGCATTGGACGAACTCGGGAAGGCCACGATCGACTGCGATTTGCCGGCATCGGTGAAGTTCGAGCCAATCTGCAGGTTTGAGCCGGTGATGGCGATCAGTTTGGGCCGGGCCGTATTGTTCTGCCCGACTGCGGCAGGCCAGTAGTCCTGTCCGTCGCCGTCGATCGCGCCGGTGCCGGTAATGGTCAGGTTGCTCAGATTGCTGCCGGTCAGCATTGCGCCGCTCGAGGGCTGCGCGGGCGAGCCCTTCAGCGTGAAGCCCTTCTCCAACTTCAGCACGATATTGCTGGCGAGATTCACGCTGGTGATGACCGCCGTCGAGATGCCGTTGTTGCTGGCCAGGTCGACCAGGCCCGGACTGCTGCTGGTGCCGCTGGCGGCGCACTGTTGGATGGCGTTCTGCAGATTCGTGGTGTTGGTGCTGGCCGAACTGCTCCACTGCGGCGTGCAGGTGGCCGCTTGTGCGGACGCTTGCACGGCGAGCGCGGCCAAGGCGGAGAGCATTAGGACGAGGCGCGTGCTGCTTTTGCCTTTCATTGGTTTTCCTTGTATTTAAAATAAGAGAGCGAAATAGGTGCAGCCGGCAAGCAGTGGGGGGGTAACCTATGAGTCGCAATTCGCCGCCGGACGAACCTCGGCCGGGACACAACACGTATCCCAGGATACTGCTCAGGGCCTCGGATTTTTCTCGAATCCCTGCGCACTAACACGGATCGGTGACCATAATGATCCTCAGTTGAGAACGTCGGCAAAGTGATGGCACTGACGGGAGTGCGAGCAGCAATCACAATGGCGCCTCTGTTTATGCGATAACCAGGCGTCAAACAAGTTGCATCTCCCGGCGGCCCCTCATGTACAAAGCAATTTATGACATATGGCTTTCAAATTCACTTAATTATACGCTGCATAGTCATTGACGTGCATCCAGCAACCGCAGATTTTTGATCAAACAATAAATAAAAGATGCAATAGCTCTAAATCAAATATCGACTCTCCAGTCGCGCCCTCATTCTCGCCGCACTAGCAAAATTCCGGAGTTCTTTTTGAAATTCATCGATCAAACTCTTACGCGAATATTAATATTCGTCGTTTTTTGTAATTATTTTGAAAATTTAGGTCTCTCTTCTGTATGCACTAGTAATAACTGCATAGACATACGATCGGTTATGTCGTCAGCCCGAGACTCTCCCGGTACTCAATCTCACTGAGTGCGCCATGCGAGAACTTGACCGAACCAAGGTGATGCTGATCGCCGAGATGGGTTGGAAACCCGGGCGTGCAGCGTAACGGATCGGTCTGAGCGTTCGCCAAGTCAACCCGCTGATGCGGCGCTATCAGGAAGTCGATGACGGAGGCTGGCTCGTGAATTCGCCGCCGACGTCGTCGGCCGAAGGTCTGCCAGCCGCGAGCGCGTCGGGCACGTCCGGCCTCGGGGTAAAGACGCATTGTCACCGATTTATGGTGTGCGCACTGTCAGCACTGGTCTTCGTCCATCGCCCAACCTGCCATGCCGTACACCTCGTTGCCGCCCGCGACAACCGGCGACTCTTCGACCGACGGGATGCCGTTCATCCGGCGCTTCACCTGCAATGACGTCGACAGCCTCGCCGAATGCACGCACGGCTGGTCGATCCACCTCGATCAGCTCTCGCCTGGGCCTTTCCAGGGTACCGTCCATGCGATCCGCCTCGACGAGATGCAGCTCCTGAGGGAACGCGTGAATCGCTCGCTGCTGAAACGCGGCGACCAGTGCGCCGGTAGCACGTCGTTCAGCATCCCGCTGGAAACCTCAGGCACCGGATACTGCGGCGGCTCACCGCTGCGCGACAAAGCGCTGCTTGTCTCCAGCGGCACATCGCTGCCGGAGTTGCGCACCCCGGACCACCAGGACGTCGTATTGCTGACTGTCCCAACCGATACGCTTCGCAGGCTGGTATGGCTCGGCGATAACGATGGCGAAGCCGGCGGAACGCCGTCTAGCGAAACCAGCATCGCGCGCGTGCCGGTGGCCCGCTACGAAGCGTTGAAATCCTTGCTGGTAGCGGGTTTCAGCGCTGCAGACACGTCGGAGCAGCGCCTTGCGCGTCTGCAGACGCGCAAGGCGCTGCGCGACACTATTCTGATCGAACTCGTCGACGCGCTTGAAGCGGCCGGCCGACCCGTTCGGCTCGATCCATCCGCGCGGCGTCGCATCGTCGACCGCGTGCGCGAGCTCGTGATCTCGCAGCCCGGCGTTCCACTGACCGTGCTCGACGTATGCCGTGCGGTGGGCGCGAGCCGGCGCAAGCTGCAGTACTGCTTCGAGGAAATCCTCGGCACGCATCCTGCGTGGTACTTGCGTGTGGTACGGCTCAACTCGGTGCGTCGCGAACTGCGCGAACATTCCCCGGCGAGCGCTTCGGTCAGCGACGTCGCGTGCCGCTGGGGCTTCTGGCACCTGAGCCGATTCGCGTCGCACTACCGGGAACTGTTCGGCGAACTGCCGTCCGATACGCTCAAACGCCCCCCACGATAATTACCAAAAGCGGATAACGCGCCGGATTTTGACGTTCCTAGACTCCGTACACATTTCAACTGTACGGGAAACGGCACGATGAAAGTCCTCAGGCGCCCGCATGGCGTGCGGCACTGTCGCACACGCACCACCGTCGTCGCGATCGGCACATTGGCGGCAACGCTCGCCACACGCTTCGCGTACTACTCGACGCACACGATGCGCAACGGCGGCAATGCCGACTTCTCATTAACAGCCGCGTCGTGGAGCCTCGCATACATCAGAATGACAAACGCGAGGCTGTTCGGCGCGAACGTCGGCTTCGGCGCGATCGTGCCGTTCCTGAATCTGAACGGGCACGTGAACGTACCGACGCCCGCCGGAACGCTCGCAATGTCGGCCGATCCGACCAATATCGGCGATGCGGATTTCCAGCCGCTGATTCTCGCGTGGACTTTGCCTAATCTGTTCGTCAACGTCGCACTCCAAGTGCAGGCGCCAACGGGAGCCTATCGGTCCACTCGACTTTTCAATCCTGGCGTCAACCACTGGACCTTCTCGCCGATCATCGGCGCAACGTACATCACCGACAGCGGATTCGAAATCTCGACCAGCATCGAGGTCGATCAGAACACGACGAACCGTGCAACGAACTATCGAAGCGGCACCGGGTTCCGCCAGGAATTCGCGCTCGGACAGCACATCGGCCCGTTCACCGCCGGCCTCGGCGGCTACATCGAGCGGCAACTGAGCAACGACCACGGCCCGAATGTCGACGGCAACCGCGCGCACGTGAACGCGCTGGGCCCCGCGATCAGCTATGTCGAACCGGGAAAGCCGGCGGTATGGCTGCACGTTTACAAGGAATTCGGTGCGCAAAACCACGCGCAGGGGTACCAAATCGCGCTGCGTGCCGCGCTGTCGTTCTGATGTTCTGATTCGGGAGCAGTCGATGAATCCGCTTTCTTCCACGCATACCGCGCCATATTCACGTGCCGCTAGGCAAGCCGGCGCCAGCCAGGGTGCTGTGCTGCTGCTCGGCAGCAGTCTCACCGTAATGGGCGCAGTCATGATCGCGCCGATCCTGCCGAAACTCGCGGCGGACTTCGTGCCAGCCAACCCGCGCCTCGCCGCACTCGTGCCGCTCGTCGCGACGGGCCCCGCCCTTGCGATCGCGCTGTGCGCGCCGCTCGCCGGCTGGCTTGCCGATCGCGTCGGACGCAAGATGCTGCTTTTGCTAGCAACGCTCGTGTACGGGCTGGTCGGCGCTGCGCCGGCATGGCTCGACAGTTTCACCGCGATCCTCGTCTGCCGGTTCGCGCTCGGCGCCGCGGAAGCGTGCGTGATGACGTGCTGCACGACGTTAATCGGCGACTACTGGCACGGTGAACAACGGGTGCGCTACGTGAACCGGCAGGTCGTCACGATCGGTGTCGTCGGCACGATTTTTTTCGTGCTCGGCGGCGCGGCCGGCGAGCACGCATGGCGCTATCCGTTCTATCTTTACCTGCTGCCGATCCTGCTCATACCTGCGATTGCCGCCCTGCTGTGGGAGCCGCTGCGTCATGGTCGGCCCGCCGAGCCGGGCGACGGCGGCACGCCGCTGTCCGGCGGCAAGCTCGCGTCGACGCTCGCCATTGGCTATCTGCTGATCTGCGTCGGAATGGTCAGTTCCTTCGTGGTCCCGGTGCAGATGCCGCAGCTGATGATCGACATCGGGCAGCACTCGTCGACGATGATCGGTGCGGTCTCGGGTATCGGTTTGCTTTCGACGCTGGCCGGCTCCATCGCATGGCCATGGTTGCGCGACTCGCTCGGCCGGCGCTTCGTCAATGTCGCGCTCCTTGTGCTGCTTGCGGTGGGTCTGTATCTGCTTGCGAGCGCCAATACGGTGCCGGCCATCGTCGTGGCGGTCGTGATTCACGGCTTCGGCGGCGGCATGCTGGTCCCAAACGCAATCCTGCCGCTGATGCGCAGGCTATCGCTCGCGATTCGTGGCCGCGCCCTGGGCGGTTTCACAGCCGCGCTCTATTTGGGCCAGTTCCTCAGCCCGTTGGTCGTGCTCGGATGTGCACAGGCGTTCGGCGGACTGCGTCCCGCAATCGTCTCCATCGCGTCCGGTACAGCCGCCACGGCACTGCTGTGGTTGCTGCCGGCATTTCGTAGCCGCGGCGACGATTGATCCACTCCCATTGTCTTGTTCTCGAACGATAGACCTATGAAAGATTTCCAAACGCTCATCGCCACGCATGATGGCATCGCGCTCGCGGCGCTCGTTCGCGAGAAAGAAGTAACGCCGACGGAACTGCTGGACGCCGTCCTCGCCAGTCTCGACGCGATCAACCCCTCGCTGAATGCCGTCGCAGAGCGCCTCGACGAAACGGCCAGACTAGCCGCATCGACCATCACTGGCCACGAGAGCGTACTCGCCGGTGTCCCGACACTCATCAAGGACCTTTTCATGCCGGTGCGCGGCGCACGCATGGCGAACGGATCGTTCCTGTTCGGCGACTACCGGCCCGACTTCGACGGCGAACTCGTGGGGCGCCTACGGCGCGCGGGCATACCGATCGCTGGAACCTCGCTGTCGCCCGAACTGGGCACGTCGTTTTGCACCTCCTCAGCGCGTTTCGGCGTCACACGCAATCCGTGGAATCCGCATGTGAGCGCCGGCGGATCGAGCGGCGCCGCGGCAGCGCTTGTCGCCGCGCGCGTGCTGCCGTTCGCGCACGGCAACGACGGCGGTGGCTCGCTGAGGGTGCCCGCGTCCTGCTGCGGCGTGTTCGGATTGAAGCCGACACGCGGCCGAACGCCGAATGGCCCGATGATCGGCGAAGGATGGGCCGGCATGGCCATCAACCACGCGATCACGCGCTCGGTTCGCGACAGCGCCGCCCTGCTGGACCTGACCGCGGGTGCCGATACCGGCGCGCCCTATGCGGCGCCATGCCAACCGGAGACGTTTCTCGCGGCCACGCAGCGCGATCCGCGGCCGCTAAAAATCGCCGTGATCGAGCAAGCGCCACCGTGGCCGCTTCATCCGGCCTGCCGACCCGCACTCGCACATACCGTCGCGTTGCTGCGCTCGCTCGGACACCACGTCGAGCCGCTCGATAGTCCGGTCGATTCGGAGGCGTTCTATGACCGTGTATTCACGATCATCGGCGCACAAACGCGTGCGCTGGTCGACATGATAGGCAACCAGCGCGGACTTCCGGTGCGCGACGGCGAAATCGAGGCCCGCACCCGTATCATCCTGCGGGAGAAAGGCAATGCAAGCGGCGCCGAATACGCGAGCGCCGTCGACTGGATCCATGCATTGGGCCGGACGTTCGGCCGGTTGATGGAGCGCTACGACGTGCTGCTAACGCCGACGCTCGCAATGCCGCCGCTTGCGCCGGCCGAACTTGCGACCGCGGACGACACGCAGTCGTTGAGCGAAGTCATCGATCGCGCGCATCGGTTTTCTCCGTTCACGGCATGGTTCAACGCGACCGGTCAGCCCGCGATGTCGGTGCCGCTTTACTGGGACGAGCAAGGCCTGCCGATCGGCAGCCATTTCGCGGGGCGTTCGGCGCAGAGTCGCTGCTGTTCTCGCTCGCCGCGCAGCTTGAGCGCGCTGCACCGTGGGCGGATCGGATCCCCCGCTTTGCGTTTGACTGACGGTCCGGTGAACTTCCTGGCTGCAGGCGACTGAGTGCACGGGCGCGTTTGGCGAGCCGAGCGCAGGGCACCATGCGCGTCCGTCAGGCGTCGCGCCGGACCATCGCCGCCGGCATGACCGGGTTGCGCAACACGCCGAGCCGCTCGATCTCGACTTCGCAGACGTCTCCGGCTTTCATCCAGAGCTGCGGTTCGCGCGCCATCCCGATACCGGCAGGCGTGCCCGTGACGATCACATCGCCGGCCTGCAGCGTCATCACGTCACTCAGCAGCACGACCAGCGTCTCGACATCGAAGATCATGTCCGACGTCGACGCCTCCTGCACGACCGCCCCGTTCAGGCGCGTCTGGATCTTCAGCCCCTTGCAGCCGCGCGGCAGTTCGTCGGCCGTGACGAACCACGGCCCGAATGCCCCCGTCCCGTCGAAGTTCTTACCCATCGTCCATTGCGGCGTGCGGAACTGGTAATCACGCAGCGTGGCGTCGTTGAAAATCGAATAGCCGGCGACGTGATCGAGCGCCCGCTCGCGCGCTATGCTGCGTCCGCCCTTGCCGATCACCGCCACTAGTTCGCCCTCGTAGTCGAGTTGGGACGATTGCGCCGGCAGCGCGATCGGGTCGCCATGGCCGATCAGGCTCGACGCAAACCGCGCGAATACGGTCGGATAGGCCTGCTTCGCAAACCCGGTCTCGGTCGAGTGGTCGAGGTAGTTCAATCCGACACAGACGATCTTGCCTGACCGTCCGAACGGCGGCAGCAAGCGCACCGCCTCGAGATCGACCGGCGCGCCGCGCGCGAGAAGCGCGCCCACTTCGGCAAGATCAGCGCCGTGCGCCAGCAGCGCATCCAGATCGCCCGGATAGGCGGTGTCCTCGGCGGTCAGCCCGAACCATCGCCCGCCGTGCTCCACCGCGATGCCGCGGTGCCCATCCTTTTTATAGACTGCAAATCGCATCGCACACTCCTTGCTCGCCGTCCATGAAGTCGCCGACTACGCCTTCAATGTCCTGTTGGAGCACCGCTGGAGGCAGCGGTAGCCCCTCCTTCATCACGTTTCCGTCGCCCATGTACTGCTAGCGCGCGTACATCCAAACAGCCATCATTTGCGCACGGCCATCACCCCCGCATCCACATTCCAGATGGCACCGGTTACCCACGAGGTCTTGTCTGAAAGAAGGAAGACGATCGTGTTTGCAACGTCTTCGGGCGTACCGACGCGTCCGAGCGGATGAAACGACTCGAGCGCTTTCATCGCACCGGCAATGTCTTCCTTCGCCATGAAGCCTTCATAAATCGACGTCTGTACGATCGCCGGCGAGACAGCATTCACTCGGATACCCGCATCGGCGAGTTCAATCGCGAGATTGCGCGTGAGCGCGTGCAGACCTGCTTTTGCCATGGAATACGCCGATGCCGCGGAGTCGCCCAGCGCTGCCTGGGCTCCGATCGACCCGACGTTCACGATAGCGCCTTGGAGCTTCGCAGCGAGCATGTTCCTGACCACGTCCCGCGTAATGAAGAAAGTGGCACGATTGAGCGACAGGTACATGTCGTAATCAGATTCTTCGTGGTCGATGAAGGCCTTCGGAGCAAAGATGCCCGCGGAATTCACCAGAAGCGAAATATCTTTGTGATTCGCGTTGATCTCCGAGCGAATGGCGTTCATGCCTTCCTCTGTCATGAGGTTCGCCGCAATCACGGAGACCGGACCGAGCCCGCTCAGTTCGGCACGGACCGCTTCAGCTTTGTCTTTCCTGTTTCCCGTCAAGACGACGCTACCGCCGCTTTTCAGCACTTGTTTGGCCGTTGCGAGCCCGATACCGCTGGTGCCACCGACGACAAGAAGTTTCTTACCGGAAAAATCGTTCATTTTGGCTTCCTTAATTTAAATGTCTGGATCAGTTCCGCATGCGCGGCCGCGCCAACGCGGACATTACTCGTCTTGCCGCGTCCATGAATCAGCTCGCCTCGCGGAGAACGCAGAACGCGGCCGGTTTCGCAAGCACCTCCGCTGGTTAGCCTTCGCGGACTTCGAGAGTCGAGACCATGCGGATCGCCTTCGAGAAATTCGCGAGGTTGACCGAAGTTTTCGTCACGACCCGGTGCAACTCCTCGACACGCTCGCGCGAAGCGTCCGTGTGCAGGCGAACGACATAGCTCACTTCGTCGTATCCCGGGTTCACGCTCTCGTCGAGCCCGAGGAAACCGCGCAAGTCCAGCTCACCATCGGTCTCGATTTCCAGACTGTGGACAGTGATCCCCATCGCGGCGGCGTTGACCACGTATCCGACCGTCAAACAAGCGTTGAGCGCGGCCATGAGCAGCTCTTGCGGATTAGGCGCGCTATTCATGCCCAAAAGCTGGGTGGGTTCGTCCGCTGCGATTTCGAAATGCCGCTGGTGAGTCACCCCGCCCAGCTCATAGTGGCTGACAGTCGCCACGGAACGCGTCTGGTGTTCCCATTTCGTCTTGACGTTGAAGCGCGCGTTTCGCTTCGTGGGGTCCGTGGCGACTTCTTGCGCGAATTGCTGCAAAGCCGGCACATCGATTCCGTTCGGGTGGGTAGTCATCTGCTGGTCCTCCTAGGAGCGCTCTCGCGCAGGGAAAAGTTCAAACACGCGGCAAGCCTACCATCTAGTTGGTAGCTTCACAAGGGCATTTCTCGTCCTTGTAGTCGTGACGCTCCTTCGAGATTGATCGGACGAATTTGCCGCGCTGCCCGCTCAATGAAAAAATGCACGAGGTCGGTTAGTGCAATTGGGGACACGTTCCTCTACCATCTGCTTGCGGGGCGTCCCTGCAAGGTTGGCCCGCTGCGAAGACGAGATGCGCCGTCATGCTTGACAAAAAACCAACTAGTAGGTAGACTCCGCTTGCAGTGATTCGCTGGGTTCGTTCAATTGAAGATGGCAGTGTGCCGGAGGATGCATGGCAGTAGGTACGCGCGACGCGTTGGTTCAAGCTGCAGAAGGCCTGATGCGCTCGAGGGGTTATGCCGCCTTCAGTTATGCGGATCTGGCCGAAACCGTTGGCATCCGGAAGGCAAGCATTCACCATCACTTCCCGACGAAGGAAGATCTGGGCGTTGCGATTGTGGAAGCCTATGTCGCGAGAGTGGTGGAAGCGTTCGAGCGAATCGACCGCGAGAATGAGGACTTCTGGGGCCGCTTGAACGGATTTTTCGATACCTTTCGCGCCAGCAGTGATGGAAGCCTGCTCCCGCTCTGCGGTGCGCTTGCCGCCGAGATGGCTGCTTTGCCGCCCGAACTGCAGAAGCTCACGCACCGGTTTTTCGAGCTGCAACTGCGCTGGCTGACCAGGGTCATCGACAAGGGCATCAGCGACGGTGAGATCCCCGCCGGTGTGGGGAGCTGCCAGAAGGCGTATCAGGTATTGAGCGTTCTAGAGGGAGCCAGCTTTGTCGAGTGGGCCATGAAGAACGGCGAAACGCTCGACCGCGGCATCATTCGACTCATCGTCTCCGCAGCATAAAAAGGGGATCGCTTCCCCAAACGATTCATCGTTGCACCCAGCGCCAGAGCCGTTTTCCGCGTGAACATGGCTCTTTTATTTGAGTATTTACCCTACCAACTAGTTGGTTGTTATTTGGAGAAAACCATGGAAAACTGGACTGAAACAATCGGCGCCGTCACCCGTCGCGTGCATGAACTCGCACGGTACACCCCGGACACGCTCAAAGGCGTTGGTTTGCTCGGTGCCGCCGGCGCCAAGACAAATCATCTCGACGCAAAGACGCGAGAGCTGATTGCGTTGGCAGTCGCTGTCACAACACGCTGCGACGGCTGCATCGCTTTTCACGCGGCAGAAGCCAACAAGCTCGGTGTGACGAAGGAAGAAGTCGCAGAAGCACTTGGTGTCGCCATCAATCTCAATGCCGGCGCCGCTGTGGTCTATAGCACTCATGTGCTCGACGCGCTGGACCATCTCGGTCGCGAGTAAATGTCCTACCCGGCGCTGCCGCTGCGAGCGGAGCGCCACGAGGCAGCAATTTCTAGCTGAGGATGAAACATGAAGCGGGTCAATGTAGAAGTGTGGTCGGACTTTGTCTGCCCCTGGTGCTGGATCGCAAAACGACGCCTGGAAAAAGCGATAGAAGGCGTGACGCAGCACGTCGACGTGGTCGTGACACACAAGTCCTACCGTCTTGCGCGAGGCATGGTTCCGACTGGCTTTACAGACGCGCTTTATGCCAAGTTCGGAAACCCGACAGCAGCGCAAAGAATGATGGATGCGGTGTGCTCGGCCGGAGCCCAGGAAGGTCTGAACTACCGATTCGAGACCATGCGCTTTGGCGATACGAGCGACGCGCACCTACTCGTCAAAAGTGTCCAAACGTCCGAAGACAAACAACGGATGATCGAAGCGATCTACCGGGCCGCGACGACCGACGGGATTGACATCTTCGATAGAGCCGCGCTCATCGACCTTGCGAAGAGCATCGGCATTTCTGCTGCGTCGCTCTCCTTCGACGATCGCGAGATGGTGTCCGAAATCGCGCGAGATGAAGCAGAGGCAAATCGAATCGCAAATGGCGTTCCGCTGTTTGTCTTCAACAACCGAACGTACCTCTCGGGCGCACGTGAAGTCGCCGTGTTCGAAAAAGCGTTGTTCGACTCCGCCGAGAACGTACCGGACGAAAGCGAAGACACCGGAGGCATGAGCTGCAGCATTGACGGGTGCGCTCACTAGGCAGGCAGCCCCCCATTCACAAGGTATCGATTCTTTCCGGACTGACCGAAATGCGCGTGAAGCAGATTCCCGGCTGTTAGATAGCCGTCCGTTTCATTTCGCATTTAACCCGACACTCACCAGCGCCCTGGCGCACCTACATTTTGAGCAACATGATGAGTAAATTGTTTACGCCCTACGATCTCTCCGGGACGCAGCTCGCCAACCGCGTCGTCATGGCACCGATGACGCGTACGCGTACGCCCGATAACATTCCCAACGATCTCACCGCGCTCTACTACGCGCAGCGTGCTTCCGCCGGCTTGATCATCACCGAAGGTCTTCCGGTGTCCGAAGAGGGCCGCGGCTATCTGTATACGCCGGGTCTGTACACCGACGAGCAGACGGAAGGATGGCGGAAGGTCACCGACGCCGTGCACAAAAAGGGCGGCAAAATCTTTGCCCAGCTCTGGCACGTTGGCCGGCTGTCCCACGTTTCCATCCAGCCTGGCAATGCGGCTCCGGTGTCGTCGGGCGAAGTGCCGGCGACCACGACCATGGTCTACGCGTGGGTAGAACCCGGCAAGGAGGGCCCGGTCCTCCCGAGTGTGCCGCGTGCGCTGACCACGGACGAAGTGCAACGTGTCACTCAGGACTTCGTTGCATCCGCGCGTCGGGCGATGGACGCAGGCTTCGACGGCGTGGAAGTGATGGCGGCCAATGCCTTCCTGTTCGACCAGTTCCTGAGCAGCGCGCTGAACACCCGCACCGACCAATATGGTGGTTCCATCGCTAATCGTCAGCGCTTTTTGCTGGAGACGATCGACGCCCTGGCAGACGCCATTGGCGGTGAAAAGGTGGGCGTGCGGGTCTCGCCGTTCGGGCGCATCTACGATATGGAGGCCTTCGAAGGGGAAGCGGATGCGTGGGCGAGCATGGCCTCGGCCTTGAACGAACGGAAGCTGGCGTTCGTGCACCTGAACTATCAGACGACCATTTCTGCAGCAGGTACTCCGGATGGCTTTGGTGCGGCCTTTCGCAAGGCCTACCAAGGCACGCTGATCGGCGCCGGCGGCTTCACGCAGGAGCTCGCCGAAGCCGAACTGGCGAAGGGAGAACTTGACCTGATCGCGTTCGGCACGGCCTTCATTTCCAATCCCGATTTGGTGGAGCGGATGAAGAACGGTTGGCCGCTCACGGAGCCCGATCGGTCGACCTTCTATGGCGTCATTGGTGCCAAGGGCTACACCGATTATCCGACTTTCGAGCAGGAAACCGCGTAATCGGACTGAAATACCGACGCATCATTCCGGTCCCCGACATGAACGCGAGATGAGGTACGGCGGGCTCGGACTGCTTGCATGGGAAGTCTCCGAATCAACTTTTCCAAGTCGTTCGAAGTGCTTCCCATCGGCATTTAATAGCATCAGAAGATCTGGCGAAACTTGGCCGGCCGACCGTGATCCGGGCCGGTCAACGCGTCGCCTCAGGTTGCATGCCACATTCAGACTCCCCATCGACGTCAATGCAGGCCTTCGAAACTGTTGCGCGTCATGGGACCGAAAGGTCAAGCGGATATGCCGTCGTCCGTCGGTGCGATAGACCAACAGCTGCATCGCGCGAGGCTCGTTGAATGCTTGATTTCGTACATGGAGAATCCAGTATGGGCTATAACTTTGATCGCTCGATCTCCCGCCGCAACACAAATGCAATGGCGGAGGAAGGTTTCGCGAATTATCTGTTCGGAGCGGATGCACCTGCACTTGCACTCGAGATGCCGAGAGAAGAGCTGATATCGATGTGGGTCGCCGACATGCAATTCGCCGCCCCCGATGCCGCCATCGATGCCATTACCGAGCGCCTCAAACATCCCATCTTCGGCTACACGGCGGACCTGGACGAGCAGCTCTATCAGGCTTTCCACTCCTGGTGTGCGCAACGATACAGCTGGCATTTCGCTCGCGAGGAAATGCAGGTCTCACTCGGCGTCATACCAGCCCTCTTCGCACTCGTAGAATATGTGTGCCGCCCCGGCGACAAAGTGCTTAGTCTGACGCCGGCCTATGGATACTTCAAACACGCGGCGCTTCAGCGCGATCGCGAATTCGTGACGTCGCGCATGCTCGCATCCGACGACGGCAAGTACTCGATCGACTTTGAGGACTTCGAAGCGAAAGTTAGCGATCCGGCGGTGAAGCTCTTTTTCCTCTGCCACCCTCACAATCCGACCGGCCGGATCTGGACAAGCGACGAGCTGCGCCGAATGGGTGAACTCTGCATCGCAAACGGTGTGAAGATTGTTTCTGACGAGATCCATTGCGACTTGCTAAGAACCGGAAATGCACACACGCCGTTGGCGAAGTTGTTCCCGGGTAGCCCGGACATCATCACGTGCATGGCCGTTAGCAAGACGTTCAATCTGGCAGGAATGATGATCGCGACCGTCATCATCCCGGATCCGGAATTGCGCTCAGAATGGAAACGGCGCCACTACCCGTTCGTGAACCCGCTCAGTCTCGCCGCCGCCATCGGTGCGTACCGCGATGGCGCTCCGTGGTTGGATGCGCTGCGGCTGTATCTGGACGAGAACTTCGCCCTGACTCAACGCTTTGTGAGCGATCACTTGCCAAAAGCAAAATTTCGCGTTCCGGAAGCGACTTATCTGGCGTGGATCGACCTACGGACCTATTTCGACGATTCAGTCAACCTCACGCGTTTCTTTCTTGAAAAATCAGGCGTCGTTCTGGAAGGCGGAGAGATGTTCGTCGAGAACGGCGACCGCAGAGTGCGACTCAATCTTGCGTGTCCGCGGGCGCAGCTTCGGCTGTCCCTCGAACGAATCCGAGATGCAATTGTGAAGCAATACCATTGAATCAAGCCGACGTAAGGCAAGACAGCAGCATCAATTCAAACGAACTAAAGGAACACTTATGCCGCTCATTAACGTAAAAGTCATCGAAGGCGTTTTCTCCGCAGCCGACAAGGAAAAGATCATTTCTACCCTTACCGACGCAATGGTGTCGATCGAGGGCGAAAGCATGCGGCCCGTTACCTGGGTTATCGTTGAAGAAGTAAAGAGCGGTGACTGGGGCATTGCCGGCAACGCACTAACAACCGAGAGGGTTAAGGCACTGGCCGCAGGCCAGTAACTGGCTGGCCCTGAACGGGCTCCAGCGGCAGTGAAGCGACCATCGCTTATGCCGTTGGAGCCCTTTTTCATTGCTTCCACGGCATGCTACCTATAACGCGCAGCCAGCTCGATAGATCGAGTGGGCCCGGTCACCGCTCCGAATTTCAACAGCCGCCCAGTGCCAAAGTGAGCATGACGACAAGAGGCGCCTGAGATCACAATAACCAATCCGCCGATCTTTGCGGCGGCTTGCGCGTCAAACGGCAGCGGCAGGTCGGGCGTGATCGTCATGCGGGCTTGCTGCGTGATTTTCGCCTCGGTCGCTACACTGCTACAGCGATGGTGAGAACCCCACAGCCGAGAACGGATCGTAGGTTGACACCGGGTGCGAACATGCCAGAGGGTTCCATGGGGACGCCCTCCCGTTTATAAGCACTCGAAACTACTTTACATAACAGATACTAACATCGGCACTGGTACATTTAGAATGTCTTGCGTCCAACTTCATGGCGCGGCCATTTCGGCACAACATTGAATTCCGTAGATGTACAGAGTGCGCCACTCCTGAACTCTAGCAATCCAGGTATCGTTGTATCGTCGATGTTCTGACATGCGTCTGCAACAGTCGCCACATTGCCCGCAGACCGCCCGCAAGCCGAGCCGCAGCATACACTACGCCATAGTCGAAATCGATGCTCATTTTGATCTCTCGCTATTTTTACTTCTACCGCTCCGCGAGGGCATGAAGTTGCGCCAAGTATGACCGACACGTCGACGTTCGCCACAGCTCAATGCGTCGATGCCGCGACAGATCCTCAGATCAGAAAACAGCAGCTCATAAAATCAAATTTTCAAACAATTCGCCCGATTGATTCTCCATGAAACCGGTCGGCATCACGCCTAGGCAACAGCCGCAACCACAAAGAAGCCTACCACGTCGCGTAGAATATTAAATAATTTTAAATTCTCACAACACCCTCCCT
Organism: Burkholderia cenocepacia; assembly: GCF_014211915.1. Lineage (NCBI taxonomy): Bacteria > Pseudomonadati > Pseudomonadota > Betaproteobacteria > Burkholderiales > Burkholderiaceae > Burkholderia > Burkholderia cenocepacia. Next base: position 20,604 of record NZ_CP060042.1, read on the forward strand.
TCTGAACTACTCTTGGCAACTCAGATGTTGCAAAATTCATTTTTAAATTTTTACCAGGAGAGAAAATGGGCCTCGATCTCGGGAAATTAATAAAAGGTGTTGCGCAAGACGTCGGGCACAAAATCGAAAAAGCAGCAAATGGCGCCGCGCATGCTGTCGAAAATGCAGTAAAGGACACCGTGCATGCAGCAGGGACTGCCGTGGGAGAGCTTTCCAAGCTCCCAGAACACGTTCAAGATACAATATCCACCCTAACAAAGAAAAGAAAAAAAACCTCCCTCACGGTAAGAATCCACAACCAATGGGGATCATCAATTAAAAACGTTTCACTTGCGCATCGCTACCTCGAAAAACTTCCAAATGTCCCCATAGTCGGCCAGATCACTTCCCTCTTTGGTTTTTGCCCGCAATCGATGTCGATATCAATCTACAACCGGTTATATGCTGACAAATTAGATAATGAGAGAAAATCAAAATCGTCCGAAGTTGAATTTTACGTCTACGGCGGCAATACCGGAAATGATTATTGGATTATTAAGTTCGAGGCAGATGGGAAAATATGGTCCCATGACGGCGAACTAACTCACACCCTCACCCACAAGGATCACGAAGCATCCGGAGGGGAAATTGTTTGTCATATAGTAAAAGACAGTGGTCATCCGAAAATTCGTATAACGACACCAAGCAGCACAGAATGTTTTGCCCTTCAAGGATATCCACTCCCGTCGGACGACGCGCGTCCTGTATATGCAATCGCACACAAGTGCAACCGCACCCATGACGTAGCACATGCAATACATCTCGGATACAACGCCGTCGAGTGCGATCTGGAGTACGATAAAAAGAGTGGCGTCATGCATGTAAATCATACCACCATTGAAGCACTGAATATTGGCCCCGGCTTAAAACTTGATGAGTGGCTAGACCAAGCAAAGGAAATCCTAGATCTTTATCCAGACGAATTTAATCTCATTATCTTCGATAGCAAATTTGCCGCCGAACTCAACGCGGAGGAGAGCAGCAAAATTTTTGTTGACATCAGAAAAAGAATCAGAGATAAACTAAACACCAGAACGAGATCAATCAATTTAATATTCTCAATATCGAAATTCGAAAAACGATTTGCATTCGATAAGATCCACGGAGATCTACTCGACAATGAAGGCATCGCCATCGATGAAAGTGACAATCCTGAAGAAGTAGAAAAGTACTTTAAATCTATAAATTGTAGAAACGTTTGGTATGGAGATGGAATTTTTGTTGCTGGCACGAAGAAGATAGACGAACCCATTAAAACCGGAGTTCGTCTGCGAGACGAACACAAAATAATTAAAAAGGTCTACGCTTGGACCCTCAAGGATCCTGATTCCATAAAGAGGTTTTTTGTCAATTACAAAGTGGACGGCGTTTTCACCAATCCGGAAGGACTTTTCGATGGGTCTAGCGCCGAATTAAGCCTAATTCGCAACGAAAGATCCATTAGACTCTCTAAGAGAGGAGATAAACCTTTCGAAGTTCACAAGTAAAATAGATCGAAATTACTATCTATCTGATTTTCACTTGGTGGGCGGAAGCCCCACTCTCCGACCACCAAGCAATTGCATCAGCTCGCCGACATCGCTTCTCCCCTTTAAGAGCCTCTAACACAAGCAACCAACAAATCTCGAACAGATCACCACGGCAGCTAGCGCAAGCAAAGCGACATGAATATCGCGGCACCGTTCGAAGTAGCGCTGCATTTTCCGGCCTTTCGTCGACGTAGATGAAGGCTCGCGGCCGGATTTCGCGCAACAGAAATTGGCCGCCAAGCTGCGCAACCCTTACCGACGAATCGAGTAGCGGCATCGATGTCCGGTACGGGTCATCCCGTCCATCAGTCCCATATTTCCCTTACTCCTGCGAAACACTGCGCCGAATCTATCCCGAATGAACCGATGTTCGCTATCGAGGCACTCATACTGGAGCGCATGTGTCATTTTTCTTTCGAACTTAATTATGAAAGATCGTTAAATTCGCACGACAGGTACAATACCGGCTGGTACGATCGAGTCAAGCATCGGCGTCCGGTTTGTTCCTGCGACTCGCTTTAGGGACAAGCCATAAAGTTAACGATGCCCAGAGGGGAATGGCGAGGGCCATAGCTGTTCCCTTTCGCCTCCGCGCTGCGCGGAAAACTCAAACAATATTGAGAGAAAAATGGTACTCAAACCACCTGCGCTCGGGGAACTCAAATTTCGCGAGCTGTACGACGCGATTCATCGGGGTTTGCTTCAGCGCAACCGCCTGCTGAAGCTGGACACGCCGCTGGGACAGAACGCACTGATTCCGCTGCGTGCGCGTGGCACGGCCCGGATTGGCCGTGACTATAACTGGACACTCGATGTCGCGTCGCTGCGTGACGACACCGCCCTGCTGTCGTTGATGCACCAGCCAGTCACCCTATGGATTCAGCAGGCCACTGCCCCGTTTGCCGATTCCGTCTATCGTCCAATCCACGGCTTCGTGCACCGGGTCGGCTACCTGGGCGGGGACGGTGGGCTCTCAACCTACCAGCTCGAATTTTCGTCGGCGCTGGTGTTCCTGGGGGCACGCGTAATGACGAGGGGTGGCTCGAACAGACGGCGCAGGACATCGTATCCGACCTCCTCAATCGCTACCCGCAGTTGCAGGGCCGATTCCGCTTCAACCTGAATCGCGAGCCGTCGGTGCGCTCGTGGTGCCGGCAAAGTGAAACCGATCTTCATTTCTTTCACCGCCTGCTCGAAGACGAAGGCTGGTATTGCTACTGGGCACACGAGCCGGTCCGGGACGGCGAGACACCCAAGACCACGCTGGTTATTGTCGACCAGGTCGCGGCGCTCCCCGATGCGAAGCCGGCCGATTTCGTGCACGGCGCTGGCGACAACGAGGCCGTGAACGGGTTCACACACTGGGCGGCGATGCAGACACTGCAGAGCATGCGGTACGAGTCCAGCTCGTTCGATTACAAGCGCCCGTCTTCCCGCTTTGAAGCGGCGAGTGCGCTCGCGTCGGTCAGTTACGTCACGGACGACGGCCGGCACCAGGCGGAGCAAAACCGGATTCCGAATGCGCCGATGACGGTCTATGAGCCGACCGCGTATGGCTATCCGGATTCTGACAGCGGCGGCGCCCGCGCCCGCCGGCGCGTACAGGGCTGGGACGCACGCGCCCGGCGCTACTTTGGGGTCGGCGGTCTACGCTGGCTTGATGCGGGATCGCGCTTCGTGCTCAACGACCACCCGCGCCATCCGGAACGCGACGACGCCGACCGAACGTTCCTGGTGGTCGAGGCGCGCTGGTGTATCGAGAACAACGTGCCAATCGGCCAGCCGCTGACCGAATTCCCGCTCAGCCTGCGTGCGGCGCTGGCCGAGCAGCAGGCCGCACACGGCGCGCGCTTCTCGACGCCGGGCCACGCCGAGGACGGTATGGCCGGCTTCTTCGTGCTCGAGATCGAGGCGCAGGACGCGCGGGTCGAGTTTCGCAGCCCGTTCGACCATCCGAAACCGGCGATGTCGATTGAGCATGCGCTCGTCGTTACGCAGCAGGGCATCGAGGCCTGGTCGAACGAGAGGAACCAGGTCCGCGTGCATTTTGCGTGGGACCGAAAAAATCCGGACGGCGCGTTCAATGCGTCGCCCCTGCTGTCGTCGATGCAGTCCGATACGGGCAACGGGTACGGCGCGGTGCACGTTCCGCGTGCGGGCGAATGGGTGCTCATCGGTTACTGGAGCAATGACTGTGATAAGCCGTTTATTTTGGGGCGTGTCAACGGCGGCACGACACCATCGCCATGGCACACGAACGTGCTGCTTTCAGGGTTCCAGTCGCAGGGCTTCGGCAACACCGGCGCGTACAACGCGTTCGTGCACGACGACGCGACGAACCAGGGCGGAACGCGGCTCATCAGCTACACGGGCAAGAGCTACGCGGCGCTCACGCAGGGCTACCTGATCCAGCAGGACGGCAATACGCGCGGTCGGTACCTGGGCCAAGGGTTCGTACTGCACGCCGACGAATACGGTGCAGTGCGTGCGAGCAAGGGCCTGTCGATCAGCACGCACTTGAAAGGATACGATGACGAACAGCTCAGCGTCGACGAAGCCCGCACGCGGCTGCAGCAGGCCGGAATGCTGGTGGAGTCGCTGTCGAGCGCCAGCACGACCGCGCAGGCCGAATCGCTACAGGCGGGCCAGGATGCGCTGAAGGACCTGGCGACAGCGGTACAAAAGCCGGCGTCAGGGCAGACGTCGGGCGGCGTCACGGCCGGTGGCGGCACCGGCAACGCGAACAGCTTCGCGAAGCCCGTGATCGTGATCGCGACCCCGGCGGACTTTGCTGCCCTCGCGGATCGTTCCGCGCACGTTGTCGCGGAAGCGGAAATCAACGTGGTCAGCGGTGAGAACACCCACCTGGCGAGCGGCAAGTCGCTTATCGCGGCCGCTGCGGAGAAGATCAGCCTGTTCGTACAGAAGGCCGGAATGAAGCTGTTCGCTGCGAAGGGGCCGATCGAGGTGTCCGCGCACACCGACGAAATCAAACTGAACTCGGCCAAGGATACGTCGCTGTTCAGCAAAAAGCGGATCGTGATCGAGGCGACCGAGGAACTGATCTTCAAGTGCGGCGGCTCGTACATCCGAGTCACGAAGGATGGCATCGAGGACGGCACGCGCGGCGGCCGCACCATCAAATCAGCATCGTTCAGCCGACAGGGACCGAGCTCAGTCGCCGAGCACATGAATAGCTTGCCGACGGCCAAGTTCAACGATCCGTATGTCCTGCGCGATCGCATCAGCGGCGAGGTGCTGAAAAACCACCCGTACGAGCTGATTCGCGGCGATGGAACAAAGTTGTCCGGGATGACAAACGAGCTGGGGCAAATCACCGAGCAGAAGAGCGAGGATATCGAGAAGCTAGCGGTGCGCGCGTTGCGGCCGACGCCGACCGGTCCTGCAGCATGAATCCGATAATCGATGCTCGAATTTGACGAACGACAATGAGCGATAACACAAATCAAAGCGGCGGCAACTCGGACTTTAGCGACGACACCGAACAAGTGGTGCGACAGGTTGGTCGCACGGACAAGGACGGCGCGTCGGTCGGGCACTTCACGCTGACGCCGGCAAGCGACACGCGGCAAAAGGAACTGCTGTGCGACGTACGACCGATCATTCCGGTGATCTTCCTCCCGGGCGTGATGGGCTCGCCCTTGGTCAACAAGGACACCGGCGAAGATATTTTTTTTCCGCCGAACACGGACGGCATGCTCGGGAAAGCAGGCGCATTACCGGCTCTGCTCGGCATGTGGTTCAGGGGCGCGTCCACACGGGAAACGCTGTACGATCCGACCGTAGCCCAGGTGACCCCGTTTGGTCCCATCCGCGCCGGCAAGCTCCAAAAGGATGACAAGGAAGATCAGTATGTCGACGAGGCAGAGGCACGTCGACGCGGCTGGGGCTCGGTGTATCGATCGAGCTATCAACCGATGCTGGCGTGGCTCGAGGAGCAACTGAACGAGCCAAAGTATATGGGTAAGCACAAGGGGGCTTGGATCGAAACCGACCCCGACGGCACGGAGTGGACGCTCAAGCCCGTGCTCGGCACCGAGCCGGCCGACTACGGGGCGACCGACGCCGGCGCGCAAAAACGCGGCCAGGCGATCACGGAAGAGTGTGCCGAGTTCGAGCACTTCGCGAAATACCGGTACCGCGTGTATGCGATCGGCTACAACTGGCTGCAATCGAATGAGAAGTCGGCAAAAGACGTGATCGAAGGATTGGACGTCGAGGACAAGAAAACCGGCAAGAAGATGCGCTTGATGGGCATCAAGGAGATCATCGCCGAAAACCATAGTGGCAAGGCAATCATCCTGACGCACTCGATGGGCGGGCTAGTCGCGCGTATGGCAATTGCGATGCATGGCGCAGCGGGCCTAATGCACGGCGTTTTCCATAACGTACTGCCGGCGACCGGCGCACCGATTGCAGCGAAGCGGTTCCGCACCGGAGGCGGCAGCGAGGGCGGGATAAACGGTTTCATCAATGGCGCCCTGCTCGGAAGTGATGCGGACGAGTTTGTGGCAGTGGCCGCGAACGCGCCGGGGCCGCTGGAATTGCTCCCGATGCCCGATTACCACAATGGCGATCCGTGGTGGATCTTTGCCCGGCTCGATGGCACCCCGGTGATGAAGCTCCCGCAGCAGGGCGACGTATACAACGAGGTGTACATAAACCAAAAATGGTACGGCTTAGTACCGGAGCAATCGACTTCGTTGCTCGACCCGGCTGGCATCGTCCAAAAGCGACTCGATAACCAGCCAGTAAAAATGTCCCTTTCTGAGAACTTTGCGAAAACGATGCTTTTTGTAGTGCGCAATCAGGAAAAAATAAAAGATACATACCACGATAAAACATACGTAGCATATGGGGATGGAGCACTGACACCCAAGGCATCAACCGCATCGAGTGAGGGGAACGCCAAACCCAAGATGGAGAAAAGCGAGAAGCTCGACGATCTGTTGGCATGGGGTACGGTGATCTGGAAAGGGAATATACCGCCCGACGTGACGGAGGAAGAACTGCGCGCCGCGCGGTTCCTGGGCGAGAAACACGACGACTCCCACACCGGGACGCTGCGCGTACACCTGGACTCGCGCAATGTCACCATCGAATTCGAGGTGCAGAAGGTAGCGAAACTCCCTCCAGGCAGCGACGCGCCCGATCCACAAAAAAATGGCATCGTGCCGGGTGATGGAACTGTGCCGGTCTGGTCGGCCGAAGCCCCCGCGCACAGCGCGGAGGGTGGCGCGGCCCGCGGAATACAAATGGTCTTTGACCAAGGAGGCTATGTGCATCAGGACAGCTATAAACATCCATGGGCGCGCTGGGCGCTGCTCTACAGCATCGTGCAAATCGCGAAGGATGCACCGGCATGCTGACGCGTATTGGCCGACTCCTCGTTTTAGTGGCGGGCGTGTGCGCCTGTTCGATTACGTTTTCAGGTGAACCAACGATGACGAATCCCTTGCTGTCCAAGCCGCGCCCGTGGTGCATCGGGCGCTTCGTATTTGACCGGCCAGTGGCAAGCAAAATTACCAATCAACGATACGCATTTTGGGGGAACAAACTAGAGACGCAGCACAATGCATCTCCTGGCGAGTATCAAGCCAAAGTCGACGCCGCGGAAAAAAAATACCGCACTGAAAGACGATTTGATCCTGCAAATCCAAGAAGTCAATCGAGCCCTGTCTGGCTTGAGAAAGCATTTTCTCCGACAAAGACTTCAAAGGTTTTCGCTTATCAAGAGGGAATCGCAAAGGCTGCGAAATTGCCCTTTGATACGGATGGTTATATTTACGAAAACAACACCTTGTTCCATACAACTGGGTCATTTGGCTCAGGTGGCTTGGACAAGTTCGAGCCTGTGTATTCTGACCTCTATCGTCGCATCAAGACACGCGATAACTGGTCGGTCCCAACCGAAACGGGATTCTGCTTCGACGGCGGAATCGCCACGGGGTCGTCAACCTACACCGAGGAGGTCAGCCAGTCGTTTGCACTGATGCCAGGGCGACCGGCGCTGCTGGTGATCCAGATGCGTGATGCCGTCGACGTCGACCAGAAGTCGCCACTGACAAAGACTCTTCCTGAGCTGCGCTCGAAGATGGATCGCATCTCGAGCGGCAGCTACCGCATTCTGCGACAAGGCAAGCGCACGGTGGCCGGGATGGATGCCGAGGAAGTGCTGTTCGCGCTGAAGGAAGGCGAGATTACGTCCTATCGCTTCTACCTGCTCGCGCCGGGCGATCCGAGCACAGTGGCGAAACCGCATACGGCTATTCAGTTGCTGCTCGGTGCGAGCAGCCCCGATTTGACGCCCGACGAGGCAACGTCACCGGTCGATGAAGCCGGCGCACTGCAAACGTGGGAGACGTTGCTGAACAGCCTACGTCTCCGACCAGGTGCAGTCTAAGCGGGCCCGCCATGCGACGATACGACATAGTGAAAGGTGACACGACGACCCTCGGCGGTATCGTCCAAGGCGGCGATAGCGCCGATCTGATCGGCGGTCGCGAACAGGCCTACGAGCGCGATCCGGTGTGGTGCCCTGTCTGCAAGACGTTGGGTAAAATCGAGTGCACCGGTCCGCGGATATCCACCACGGGGCCGGACGGACGAGAAGCAGCGTTGAGCGATGATCTGTGCGTGTGTCAGTGCCCGACACCGCCTCGCCTGGTCGCCTCGCAATCGGTCTCGTATATCGACGTTTGATCCAACGCGGTTCACCACTGAAAGTCATGGACGCCCCTACCCTGCCCGCCCTCCGCGCCGAACTCGACGCGCTGAATATCGAACTGGCCCGCGTCCGGGCGCAGGAAAAAAAGGCCGCGCTGGCCGCCTTCAAGGAACAGGTCACGCTGTACGACATTACCCAGCAGGAAGTGCTGTCGGCACTAGGCTATCTGCAGCCGAAGCGCCGCCGCGCGGCCGCCCAATTCTACGACCCGTCGTCGGGTCGCAGCTGGTCGGGGCGCGGCCCGCGGCCGAAGTGGCTCGTCGGCAAGAACCTTGACGACTACCGGATCGACCGGGTACCGCAGCCTTGGTGGCCGGGCGAAGAAGCGGCGTGAGGTCAGCAGCATCCCAGGTTGTGGGTTGACTGGTGCCGCGCGCAGTATTTCCTCTGCAAGACGGGCACCGTCACGAGTCAGCACGAAGAAGAACCAGACACGATCCGCGCGATGCGCCGGACGCGCGGGTCTAACGAGAGAATTGCCGCTGCCATTGCCGAACTGACAAGGTCCGGCGATATCGCTCAAACGGTCAGGGCTTCAGCAGGGTCCTCGGCCTGACGTGCCGGCTCGCTCGCTCGCCATATCACATAGAGAGTGCTGACGCGTCCGCTTCCCTCCTCATACGCGCTGAACGCGTGCGGAATCTCCCGTGGTTGGTCCCGCCATGACGTCCCCGTCTCGCCCTCCTTCTGAGACCGATAGTACGGCACCGACCTCCCCTCGTATCGCTTACGAATGGCGCTACCGATGTCAGCACGGTTCGACATGAAGTCCTGTCCGCTGTGCGGCGGGAAGACGACACTCGCCAGACCGTGTTCACGAGCGAGATCAATCGCAAGATCGAAGTACGCATCCACTACCGAATTGGGTTCATGGCTGGCAACCATCGATACAGTCGGGTTGATAGCACGAATAATCAGCGACGGACGCATCGAATCGATAGCGTCTACGATCTCCGAATACAGCAGCGCCATCCCGGCGAGCTGGCCGGTCATTGGATCGAAGACCACCAGATGCGCGTGACGAGTCTCAGCCCACATCGTCGTGTTGCCGCCGCTGCAGAGTCCCATCGCCTGTTTCGCGAAGAAGGCGGCTGGCCGCTTGGAGACAAAGGCATGGAGCGTCGACTGATGCGCTGCATCGCGCTGCGTCTTAAATTTCCGCTTCTCCCGCTCGCTCCAACCACGGTAAACCTGCAAAACCTTCTGGCGTGTTCGCGCGAGCGCATTGACTAACATCGCATGGGCGTCCGCGTCCTCGCTCGTGCTCTTGTCCAGACGCAACGAGAGATCGCGTGCCTCCGTCGCGCTCAACCTCGAGACGAATTGTTCCTGTCCGGCATCGAGCGCGTCCGGTAGGACGATTCGGAAGAAGTCATGCAATTCACCGATTTCGCGATGAGCGACCGCGCTTTCGTCATCGAGATCGGACATCGCCTCTAGCCGCCGCGTCACCCATTCTTTAACCTGCTCATCGGCGGCGGCGGCGGCAAGCAGGACGCCGAGATGACGATGCAGCATGTGCTGGTCGGCAAGCGGATTGGCTAACAGGCTGCCGCGAAGGTGCTTGGCCGCGTCAAACACACTGATGTCCGCTTCGGAGAATCGGCGCGCAAACCGGGCGGCAACGGCGAGCGCTGCCAATCCAGCGTGGTCGAGCGGCCGGCTGACGCGAAACGTGTTGCGCTGCCAACGCATCAGGTAAGGCTCGTCGCGATACCACCGCTGCCATGGGGTGTCGTCGACGCGTACGCGGGTCCAATACTCCTGAACCGAGGTGGCCGCCACGCCATACGTCAAGGCGATCGCTTCCGCTTCCAGGTCCGAGAGCACCGGACCGGTTGGCCCTCTTCCACGCGCTGTCTCTGCGATCAGCGGCCGGAAGACCGACAGCAGCGCCGACATTGACGACTCCGCCTGCGACGTGGTTTCCAGCAAGCTGCGCAGCAGCACGCCATGCGTTGCGTTCAGCATGACAGGCAGAAACGGCTTGAGTGCCTCCCGTTCACGGAACTCAGCCTGGCGACGCGCTTTGTGATACGCCTCCCAACTTTCGTCGGTACGGTCGACGGGCGACGCGATGAGTGGGCGAACGCGAGCAGAAACGACGTCCGCGAGACATTTTCGATTTCCCTCTAGGACCGCGAAATTCCTGCGTCGAAAGGCATCTTCGATCAGGACACGCTCCGCGTCGTCGAGGATCCGCGGACCAGCATAATCTTTTACGCCCCAAGCGTCGGCATAAAACCAGTCGTACAGTGCCCGAATATCGGTCAAACCTTGCTCCTCGACCACATAGCGCAGCAACGCGGGACCTATGTCCATCGCGAATAGCCGTTGATTCAATGCGTCAAGAGTCTTTGCCGGCATCCGCTCGGCGAGGTATTCCAACGATTCAACGTTCCCGCGGCGATGCGCGCGCACCGCCCAATTTGCCACCTCCGCTGCCGCGCCCCGGTTATTCAACGGTCCAACCACGGTCAGCAATTTGTCCAGAGACCAGCAAGAAACGACGGGATAGGCTGAATGAAAGGCGGCAATCGAAGCGCGATCGTCGTAACCATGTCGGGCGATGACGTCGAGGTACTGTTTGAGGAGTTCATCGCGACCATGCAAGACGTAGTTCTGGTTGTGCGCGATATCAGCCGGAGTCAGCCCGGCGCCCACCAGACAATCGAGATGCGCGACGGACGCCGTGTTGGACTTCGCGACCTGTACCAGAAACTCTCGCGCGTCGACCAGATCATCGAGCGAGGCACCGTGCGCGCGCATCCAGGTCACCACTTCGACGGGTGCTGCATGCGTGAGATCTAGCAACGTTCGGAAGCGCTGGATGTCGTCAGCGGTCCGCGCGCCGATTGTGTCGAGGATGAAATGCCAATGGTCAATTTCGGTATCCCAAAGCCGACGTCCAACTGCATCAAAGAGGCCCGCGACATCGACAAGGCCACGGGCGTGACACAATGACAGGACGAACGATAGTCGAACCGCGTTGAAGCTGTAGGGGTGGTTGAGGATCTCGGGGATTCGCGACTTCGGCATACCTGCCGACTTCAACACGCGCGCCATCTCGCGCAGATCACCGACGTCGATTTTCAGGGTGGTGTCGGAGTAGTACGAGTTGCGGGTGGGCAGCCAACGGAGGTCGCCCAGTCGTTCAAGGATGCCCTCGTCGATCAAAGCGTGAACCACGTCTTGCTCATATGTTCGACGGACGGCGTGCCACGTGTCGGGAATGGCGGTGACATCGTTCAGACCAAGCCGCATCAGCACATCGATGTCGGTGCGCTCCAACCCGAGCAGGCCGTCGTAAGCCGACGCACGGCGGGCGAGAGGCAATGCACGTAAGGTGCGATCGATGCCACTGGAGTAGGACGACCGGATCGGCCACACCGGTGCGACGTGGCGTTCGAATACATACGCGCGGCCCAAATACGAGCGTATGCGCCTAAGCAGCGCCCGACCAGCCAGCAGTCGCACACGGGTCGGGATGTACGGCGTGACTAGCCCCGACAGCAGAATCAACCACAAGGGTCGCGCCATGGGTACATAAGCCGGGATCCCCAACGCCTTGCGCATCATGGGCATATGTTCCGGGTTCGGCTTCCAGCGCAATTCAAACACGATTTTATCGCGGAGTGCCTCGAGGCCGTGGCGCGCCTGGCGCCATGGGTGTAGCGGTCTTTCGTCCTCATCGTTTTCATACCAGAACGACGTTGACCGATCGGCGGCGGCGGCCTTACTGCTGATCGCGCTCAGTTGCTCTGCCCGCCATACGCGATACGCGTGTTGGAACGCCAGCTTCTGCTGACGAGAGGGTCGTCGGATCGGCCACGTCATTTCACACGTCCAATGATGAGGAAAAGTCTAAAGAATAGCGTGGATACGGCGACACCTATGCGCCGGAAATTCCGCACGCCGCGTGGTGATGACCTTCGTGGCCGGCCTTCCAGCTCAGACGTTAAGATATTGGTTTCTCGATCGAGGCTTGCCATCAGCGGAGGCCGTGGACGTGCGTACGATGACACAACAGGTTGCATGCGCCAGGGCGCGCGGTCTCGCTGCCCAATTCGGCTACTATCCAGTGCGCTGCGACATCCAGAACGGTCGCTTCTCGGTGGAAACGCTCCCCGATCTTGACAGTCGCGTCGCAGACGTAGCCGAGAACGAAAACGTCCACAGCGGTTGGATCTATGCGGGCGCAGAGCAGGTTCGGGATTTCATGACAGGCAACGTCACCGTGATGCCATACAGCGCGCGCGTCTTCCCGTTACCGAAGACCCATGTGCTCACAATTAAAAAATGTGAGAGTCGCGATCACCTCGAGTTAGTCGTCTGGTGTCTATCGTTTTTCATCGGCATGCGACTGACCACAACAGAGGCAGGCTTCCTCGACGCAACGCCTGTCGAGCCAGGCAAACTCGTCGACTTTTCTCTGGGTCGATACACCGTCGAGGACGTCATCGTGATTGCGCTGAATTTCTTGGACGCTTATCGAAAGACGCCGCCCGCATACAAGATCCTCCCAGCAGTCATACATGCACTGTTCTTGGCACAGTATCCGCAGAGTCTGGACTTCGAACGATTTCAGTATCTCTACATGGCCCTGGACGCGTGCTACAAGCTGATGACAGTCAACGATACCCCGCCATCCCGTTCTGGTCACGCTGCGCGTATCCAGTGGATGTGCGAGAAATTTACTGTTCCCGTACCCGAATGGGCCAAAGTCGAAAAAAAGTCGTCGCCACTATCGATCGTCCGCAACGACGCCATCCACGAAGGGCTCTTCTTCAATGTCCCGTTGGGATTCGCGATTTACGGCGGCGGCGTTCCCAACGCTTATAGAGGCAACGTGCCACTGGAAATGCGGGCACTTGTTTGTCGGCTGCTGGTCGGCGTTCTTGTCGGGCCATCGCTTCAGTACGTCAGCACCCCAGTCGATACCCGACAGCGGTACGCGCTCGACCGGCCCGCGTAAGGGGCGCAACATTACAGCAGCGCAGCAACCGAATCCCATCCGCCTCAACCTGCGAGATCAATCTCGCTCCCCCGATTGCATCACTATAGGGAACCCAGACGCGCGGGGATCTCGTCGTCGGGATAGAGGTGCATCGCCGTCACAACGCCGGCCACTCCTTCGAGATCGGGAAACAGCACGGCGCGGCTGACGCCGGCGATCTTGAGCTCCGTGCGCATTCGCCCGAACGCACGCGCCGGGATCCTCACGTAGTGCAGTCGGTCCTTATACGCCTGATTCGAGTCGAGCGAGACGAAACTGATCCCCGCGTCGTTGGCGTGAGCCCGATGCAGACTGAACCATCCATCCTGTGCCGCAATCCGACGGGACACGTGCCGCGGCTTGAGAAGCGGCGTACGCTCAACCGAGAGAGCATCTGCCCGCTCGTAATCACGGATCAGATCCTGTCCGGTGTAGCGCAGGATCCAGACTGCGGCGTCCGGGGCGCGTCGGCGCCCCTTCGATGGCGCCGCGGGCTGATGAATCGCGAACCAGAGCGCGGCAAGCGCACTCCCGCTCCAGTCGAGCAAGCGGGTCGGCATATTGTGATGTTGCGCGATCGCCAGCCAATCCGCATCGCCGAGATCGACGGTCGATTCGAGATGCGGTATCGCCCGTTCTTTGAACTCCCGCAACATCGCCTGCTCGGTGTCCGCCCACACGCGCGGGTGTCGCGCGATGCTCGGCTTCAGCACCCACTGCTCCTCGCGCTGACCTCGGAACAGGAACTTCGTACCGCCGTCAACGTGCCGGTTAATCGCCTGAAGGTAACTCGCAAGACTGCTGACGGTCGCGATGTGCTGTTCGGCGCGGCCGGTGAGGGAATAATCGTTCGGTTGTCGCATAGCGCCCTCATGCAGCTGGCGTCAGCTTCGCGTATGCGATCTTTTCGAGGCGGAAACGATCCGCGCGTGCTTCGGCGGACTGCGATGCCCCCTGATTGTCAACGAGCGCCTCCCACAGCGCGAATGCGCCACGGGCCTCCCCCACCGCGAGCCCCAGACCATAGCTGCCGAATTCGCAACTGGCGGCACGCTGCATCGCGTCTTGGATCTCGCGCTCGGCGCGTTTGGTGATCTGTTCGTAGGTCAGGCTGTTCATGTGTGGTCCCTCGGGTGATTGTATAGGTCGTGTTGTGCCACGGCCCCGGCATGGGTGTCCGGGGTTCCCTCCGCTGCGTATCGTCTCGTGCGGACGCTTCGCACTGGAACCCGACGATCGCGAGCAATTTCACATGCAGCGCGTCGACACGCTCGCTTCGATGCGAATTTTATAGGCCGCCTTGATGCTCCGGCTCATGGACATCGAGGATTGAGGGTGACACGATCGCGGCGCGTAAGACAAATGCGGTGAGCTCGCGCGCCCGCTCGGCATCGATCGTCCCCGCAGCACCTTGATGGGAGAGTTCGGATCGGGCGTCATACAGCGTAGCGGCCAACTTCGCCTTCTCAGCGGCGTCTGGTCGGGATTGTCCTGCCTGATCAGCCGCACGAATCACCAGCGCGCGGAGCGCCGCTTTATGGGATACCCGCTTGAGGTTCCCCAATGCCCCTACGATACCCGGATCACCCAGATCATTCGCCTCTCGAATCTTCTCCTCGATCCATCGGACAACGTTCTCGTCTCGCTTTGCCTGCGTTGACAGGGAATCGAGGATCGTCATGTACGTCAAGAACTTCGTCCGCGGCAGATTCTCGTAACTTGCCACCATCCATAGTTCCAAGGCAGCCAACAACCGCTCGTCGGAAACGGGCGGGCACTGATTGAGCCCTTCCAATAAGCCGGCGGAATAGCGGACCGTTCCATACCCGCCAGCCCACAGCGGAGAGGAAATCTGATCGGCAGGAACCAGTGTGATCTCGGGCCCGTTAAAGATCGCTCGCCCTACCGCAGACGTCTGTGCTTTTTGCGGCTCGGAAGCCGGAATGCTCAGAACAACATTCCCAACGGCGCCCGCAAATACCGAGAAGGCTGGGATTCGCGCACGAAGGGTTTCTATGAGGCGCTGAGCGTCTGACTCGTTCATCGCGTCGAACAACAGCCAGTGGGTCCACTCTCTGGCCATATCGGTCGGTTCGCCGATGGCAGGAGCCGCAAACAAAGTCGCGCGATGTCCGAATAGCGTCACGGAAGCACCGGCGGCCTGCGAAAAGTCGCCGCCGCGCATCTCAAACGGCACATGTAGCCGGAATTGTTCTTGTTCAATGGTGGTCATGTTTTCCTTCGATCACGTTGCGTCGGCTGCGGCCACGCAGTCGTCAGGAAAGAGATTGACGCTGAACCGCGGTTGCATTCGCGAATGCATATATTGACGTCCGCTATAGGCAACGAAGCAACGGGTCCAATCATGCGCGATGACGAATCGACGGCTGTGCACCAACGCTGTCAGATTGATGATCTTCATCACGTTCGGCCGTGCAACGTCGATGTCCGACGCACCGAGTAAGGCCAGAGTCGGCGTCAGGGGAATATAGAAATTCGCTGGCGTATCGGGCACCAGAAATTCCCCCGCGTCCGGGCTCGCGTGGCACAAGCGCCACTCCAACGCACCCTGCTCCCTCATGGCCATCATGATCCCATGTTCAATATGAAGCCCAGTGGCCTGACGACTCGGTATCGAATTCTCTTCGTCAATGTAGAGCGTATGCCAGGCCTCCAGGCGCTCCTTAAAATCCCAGGTCAGATCTGGAGTGCCGCGGCCGGCATTGAACTTGACTGCAGGTTCGGGACTATCAGCGTATCTTGCTCGCCCTTGCCAGAGTGCGTAGAACCGCGTGATCAGCCGGTGATTCAAACTCAGCCACCGCGTGTCGCCCTTTATCAGCCGCTCGGCGAGCGACTGAAAATCACCTTCGATGCTTGCACCAAAGCCCCCTTCGGCCCGCTGATCCCACACGTGGTTGGCACAAAAGAGCTTGTTCCCGGCATCGACGTTGTAGATGACCTTCTTCGCAGCAAGACTGAGCGCCGACAAACCCGTGTTCGGATTGCGGAACCGCTCAATGCTTGCTCGCGGGAAAATGTGCTGGTTTCGCGTGAGCTGGTGCGGATTTCCCGGTTGAACCGGCTCGGGCTTATGCTTGGTCTGTTCCATGGGTAATCGATGAACGTGTGTACAGCCAGGTTTGGCGCATCGGCCTGGCGTGACTGCAAAGTCGCGCGACGTGTCGGAGAGCCCCCTTAGTAGGCTGTCGAGGTCCTCGCCTCAATCAAGGCTGGGGACGGAGAATCAGCATTGGCCTGTGTCGCCGCTCGTCGTGGCAGATCGTTACTCGCTCGAGCGGCTCAGCGATTGTCCAGCCAGACATGCCGGCCGCAAGCACGGTGAGTCGCACGGTGTGGGCGTCACAGTCGTGGATTCGCGCTTCGATCTGGGAGCGCGCGCCGGGCGCATGCGTCGGATTGTCGAAGCGTCGGCCGATTGCTTCGACGGTGATCGGCTGATCTCTCATCCGCAGGATCGCTCCGGCCTTCTCGTTGCGACTCGCGATAAGCTTGTCGAATTGCTCCGCAGACGCCTTAACCGACTCTGAGCCGACTCGAACGTATGCCGGCCCGGTGAAATGTGGCCGCCCGTCGCTCGAGCTGACGACGACCGCCACGACCGTCTTTTCATCGATCGTAAATGCATGGGACTCGTAGCTACGGATGGGTGGGTAGCAGTCGTTGGCAGCCTCTCGCACGCGCTTCTGGACGCTATCGGAGTTAGCTACGCCCGTGATCATGCCGCCTTTGTCAGCGACACCAATGAAAAGAATGCCGACGCGGCCTGACTGAATGGTGTTGGCAAAGGCACTCAGCGTCTGTCGCAATTCGTCTCCCTTTACGCCTTCCGATTTACGCTCTACCAGCTGATCTTCATGGTCGCCGAGGCGTTGCCGCAGTTCGTCATCGGTCATCATCGACGTCCTCCGTTGTCACGAGCCAAACGTGCATGATATTTCGCTGCCTCGCGACGCATTCGGGCCTCTTCCGGCGACACGTAGATCGACGTCGTGCCGAGCGACGCGTGGCCGAGCGTGCGCTGTACGACCTCGAGCGCGACACCGGCGGCCAGCATCTGCGTGCCGACCGTGTGCCGGAACGCATGGGGTGAGGTGCTGGCCAGCTTACGCCGCTGCGATTCAGTCAGGTCCGGCATCACGTCGAGCAGCTGCGCGACCGCCCATTTCGTGAGCCCGCGCGCGCCACGCACCGAGTATCCCCCTCCGGATACGCCGCTTGCGCCCTCTTCCTCATTGTCGACAGATTCCCCGAATTTCTCTCGCGCCCGCGGCGTCGGCGGGATGACCAGCGGCGCCACCAGCGGCAGGTCCGGCACCTTCGCCGCGGCTGCCGCGTCGAAATCCTCACCGCGATCGCGCCAATGCCCGCGGAGGGCGTCGACACATTCGTCGCTGATCGGCACGTAGCGTTGCTTGTTGCCCTTGCCAATCACCTCGAGCAACCAACTGGCCGGCGTGTCGTCCTCCGCCGGCATCCAGACGAGTGCCCCTCGCGTCGCCGCGGCCGCCTCGGCGATCCGCAGGCCGCCATCCCCCATGAGCAACAGCAGCGCCCGCGCGGCGCGCCAGCGCGGCCCACTCGGGCCCTGCAACTCGCTCCGTTCGGCCAGTGTTGCGCGCACGCGCGTCCAGAGCTCGAGCGGTAGCGCCCGCTCGACCTGCAGCTTGCGCACGCGCCTGACCACACTCGGATCCGAGACCGCCTCCCAAGGATTTCCGGCCAGGTACCGGACTGCCACCAGCCATGTGAAGGCTGCGCGGATCGTGCGCACCGCGTAGCGTTGGCTTTCCGGTGACAGGCCGCCCGGCGCGAACGGCCGCCACTGGCGGCTCGTGCGCGCGACCGGCGGTCCGGTAAAGCGTTCGCCCGGCGCAGCGAGAAACGCCTTGTACGCTTCGCAATCCTCGACCCGCATTGACGACAGCGCGACGCCGCGTTCCGCCACGCACCACAGCACGAGGCGCTCGAGCTCCTTCTTGTAGACCCGTTGCGTCGCGGGCCGATCGTCGTATCGGTGCAGGTACGCGCGTATCGCATCCAGATCGTGCAAAGCGCCCAAATACGCGAACACGGGTGCCCGGTTGGCACCGTGGGCGCCGGACAGCTCGACCGGAAGTGTCAGGCGCTCGAGCGGGGCCAGCTGCCCGGCGCCGGCGGTGACGCTTGTAGCCGTCGGCGCGAGCGCGTCGCCGGCGTCGACGCCGACCTCGACGGCCGCGCCGATCGACGACGCGTGACGCCGCAACCAGGCGGCCAGCACGCGGGCGCGACCGACGCCGATACGGGGCACCGATCGCCACCACTGGCCGCCGCGGCGGTTCACGAACGCGACGAGGTCGCCGAGCGTGCGGATCCCCTCGCCTTCCAGGCGCGCGGCGATGAGCGGCCGGAACCAGCGGCCTACTGGGTGATCGCACTGCGGCAGCGCTATCGCCCACTGCCCGGCCACCTGCTCGATCAGCTGCAGCGACACGGGCGTCAGGCGCGGCTCGCCGTATTTCTCGATCGCCGCCTGCAGGTGGGATTTCAATACGGGCGAACCATCGCGCAGCGCGGCCGCGACCAGGTCGTCGCGCATCGTGCGCAGCAACTGCGCGACGTCGACCGGCTCGTCCGCATCGCGGTCGAAGTACAGCCGCTCGATCGTCTCGATCGGCAGGCCTTTCACGCGCGCGCGCAGCGCCGTGAATTCGGTACGGCTGTAGCTGCGCAACGGCATCTGGGCCAGTTGCTGGGGGCGGTTCGCCATGGTTCAGCCCGCAGGAATGGGGGATACGACCGTGTCGGCCGTGGTGACGCGCTGTAGCCGCTCGAACGCGGCGACATAGCGATGCATCGGTACCGCGGCCAGCTGCGCGTCCAGCCGCGCGAGCACATGCTCTACCGCGGCGCGCTCGAGGTCGGTCAGCGAGCCCGACTCGCCACGCTCGGCGCGGTCGGCGCAGTCGTGGAGCACCGCCTCGGCCCGTCGATAGGGTGCCGCCTCGTTCGGGTCGAGGAAGTACGCGAGGTAGATCGCATTCAAGAGCGTGGCCAGCTGCGTGACGTCGTCGCTCGCGTTGCGCAGTGCAGCCAGCGCAACGTGGTGCGTCAGCTGGATCCGACGCAGTTCGGCGGCCGGGATCGGCAGCAGCTGCGCCCGAGTGAGCGGCCGGCGGTTACGGGAGGTGGCTTTTCGCATGATCAAGATGGGTGGGAAAGGGAAGCGTCGACCACGGCGGCCAGGCGCACCACATCCGCCTCATAGGTCGGCCGCTCGCCCGCCGCAAATCCCTGCCGGGCGACCTCGCGCCACAGGTTGAACGCGCCCCGCGCAATGGTTCGCGCGACGTCTGGCGCGACTGCCGCATTTCCATACACCGGATTCGACAATGCGCGGTAGTCGCGAATCTGCCACTCGGCGAGTTCCGTGAACTGTAGATACGACATCATGATTGAGGATCCTATTGCAGTGGCCGATCGATTTCAGGGCCGAGCGTCAACGGGTGCTGCGCGGGCCGCGGCGAGCACGATCTGGCGGCATTGCTCGGCATCTGCACAGGCCCGATGACGGGCCGCGAATGTCCCGGCGCCGAGCATCAGCGCGGCGTCGGCCAGACTGAGCCAGCGACCGGCCCAGCCGTTCAGCAATTCCATCGTGCATTCAACGCGCAGCGCAGGCAACGTCACGCCGTGGGATCGCGATGTTTGGTATAGCAAACGCTCATCGAACGCACCGTTGTGGGCGATCAACAGTCGGCCGGCGAGCAGCTCGGCCACCTGCGGACCGATCGTGTTCCAGGCGGGCGCGCCGGCGACGTCCGCGTCGGTGATTCCGTGGATCTCCGTCGCAGCCGCAGGTATCGGCATGGCAGGCTTCACGAGCGTGTCGATCAGCACGGCGCCGGCGCGATCGAGAATCGCGATCTCGACGATCGCCGCCTGGTGATCCAGGCCGGTCGTTTCGGTGTCGATGAACAGCGGATCAGCTGCCAGCCACTCGTTCGCGGTGATGTGGAGGCCGCGGGCCGCTTCGTCACGCTTCTCGCGCGCGACATCCTCAAGGCAGGCGTCGCAGCATCCGTGTCGATCCAGCCATTCGATTAGGGTGCGCGTGCCGCAGATCGTGCATGGCCGGGTACCCGCCAGTGCCCGGCCGGCTGCGAGCGCGGCCGCTTGAGCGGGACTCGGCGCGCGAGCCGCGCGCATCGGCACCGTCGACGCAGGCTCGTAAAGCGCGATCCAAGTATGGCCCTGCCAGTAGTGCGCAACCGGTGCCTGGCCATCGGCCAGATTGCGCCGCGCCTGCTTCAGCTCGGTTTTCGTCTGCAGCTCGAGCGGCGCTGTGGCTCGGTTCGGGTAGCGCATCGGGTCGCTCTCAGGGTGCCTTGCCGGGTGTCACTGGACCGTCTCGGTGTGAGCCGACCCGAAGGCTTTGGCCCAGCTCTCGTCCGTGACGTTGTCGAGCGTGGCAATCGCCGCCGCGCGCGACGCATCGATGGTCGACGCCTCGCTCTTCGGCACATGCATGCCTGTCAGCACGTCGGAAACCGCATAGCACGGGAGATCATCGCGCCCGATAATCGCGTGGACGGCCCAAGTCCGTCCGCGGTGCTCGAACGGTATGCCGATCACATCGACATCGCCCGCGCGCATGGCGAGCGTGAACACCACGCCGTTGACATATTGTGGCGCCGGCCTCGCCGGCGGCTTCTTTTCGTTAGTGCGAGCCATCAGCACACTCCTAATCGACCTGATTGAGAATTTCGACGTCGAAGCCGACCGGCCAACCATGGGTACGGACCTGCAACACGTCCTCGGCGATCAATTCCGGGACAACGTCGTGGTAGTCCTCATCCTGCGGCGTGATCATCACGATCGCGCTCGGCACACCTTTCGCCGCGGCGATCTGCCCGGCCAGCCGCTTCAGCTCGGCGGTCCATTGACCAACCTGGCGCGCAAGGATCTGCTGCTCGTCATACGTTTTCATCGTTGAGTTTCCTCGTCAGTTCTCGGGTCAATGACGTCGCCGAATGCCGGCGACAGGCGTTCCACATCGTACTTGCCCAACACGCGACCTAAGCGCATGCCCACGGTCGATCGACCGATCTTTTCCAGGTAGATCATCGCGCCGGCGCACATACTTTCCTGACCGCTTGCGACGTAGTGGCCGTCGTCATCCCACTCACCGCCTGTACGTGCGTTGTGGACAGTCTTGTGGCAGTGAAATGTGCTGTGATCGTTGCGCACCAGTCGTTCGATGATTCCCTCCAGGCGACCCGGCGCGAGCATGATCGCGTCGTGCTTGCGGAACGGGCAGTTCTCGCACGGGCGACGCAGCTTGAAATAGTTGTCGAGGGCGGCGCTCATTGGCATTGTTCTCAAAACCCGTATTGATCGTCGCCCCAGCGGCGCAGCACCCGGTAGTCGTGCTCGGGCAGCACGATCAGGCCCGCCTCGGCCGCCTCGAGCACGCGCTCCATCTGCCCGCTCAGGATCAGGTTGCCGTGCAGACCGTAGAAGTACCAGGCGAAGCGATGGCCGATGCGCTCGTCGAACTGCGTCAGCTTCCCGTACAGGCTGTACACGTCCAGCTTCGCGGTGTTCTTCAGCGCCGCGATCTTGCGCGTGTGGGTCCAGCGCGGTATGAAGTCCATCTCCCGGCCGGTACGCGGATCGGTGTTGTCCTGGGTGCTGAAAACCCACCGCTGACAGATGCGCTCGCCGGCCTGGCCGGCGCTTGACGCAGCCCAGTCGTCGAAGAAGCGGCGGCCGCGCCATTGTTGGTTGTCGTAGCCCGGCGTGAGCTCGCGCACACTGACCACCCGCGATTCGCCCGTGTCGAGGTTCCGCTCGACCAATTCCCGATCGCCATCGCGCTGCCGGCGCTCGTTATAAGTCGTCTCGGCGAGCGCCGCAAAGTGCTTCATGTCGATCACCGCCTCGAGCCGATAGCGCGGCGATCCGAGCGTGCGCCGCTCGAACCGTTCGACCGGCATGTCGTGCCAGCCGGAGCGCAATTCATGCAGATCCGGCAAGCGCCGCGGCGTGCTGCGTGGAAACACTTCGCGCTCGACGAATTCCTGTTCTTCCCAGATTTCGAGCTGCACGAAATTGTCCTGGTCACCGCCACGGTCAAATACGAAGCAGTGCAACAGCGGCTGGACCTCGACCAACTGGTAACCGGAATCCCGGTGCGCGAGCAACACGTCCTCCACCGAGCCGCCGTGCGCGTCGAGCTGGGCGCCGATCCACGCGTGATAGTCGGCTGCGATCTCGCGGCCGTCTGCATCGATCACGCGGGCCGGCCGTTCAGAGAACTCGTCGCGTGTGACCGCGTAGCGCGCGCCGCGATAGTCGGTGCGCGTCGCAAACGTGGTCAGCAACGCGGCGTGCTTCGACGTGACCGGGGTCGCCGCGACGACCGTCGCGAGCACGTCGGTCTGCAGTTCGTATTCTTTGCGCATTGCGCGCTCCTGTCAGAGTGAGTCGGGTTACCAGCCAATCTGCCGGGCCAGGTAATCGGGATCGACGGCGAGCCAGAGCGCATGGGGCTCGTGCTCGGCGCCGGCACGCAACAGAACCTCGACGCCCTTTTTCCCCCACTTCGTGCGGGGCGTGATGCCGACAACTTGATCGGTGCGCAAGAAGTGCGGCCCGCTGTCGTCGACGATCCGAACGGCGATCGGCTTGGTCGCGCCGATCCGGTGATGGACCTTGCCGGCCACGATCACGTAGCGAAACGGGTCATCGCGGCTCGTGCCGGGGAACAACCGCTGCGCGTCGGCCAGCTGCGAATCGGACAACTCGTCGTAGGTCTTGGTGATCTCGGTCATGGTCTCGCTCTCTCGATTCCTTGTCGGCGGGCAGGTGCTCGTGGGAGCAGTCGCGCGCGCGGTAAGTCTGCCCAATGCCCGCCCCTCTCGGGGCGGGCGGGCTTATCAGTGGAGCATCGGTCCGTACAGCAGGCCCAGCTTGATGCTCCAGTACAGCAGTTCGACGCCGGCGGCTGCGCAGTTCAGCCAGAGAGTCACCGTTTCGAGTTTCATCGGGGCACACCCTTTTCCAGTTGATGTGCCCCGTATAGGCGTTCAAGAAGAGGATGCCTGCGGTGCCGGCGCGTTATTTCGGCAAAACCGAATCGTTCCTCTAATCCTGCGGGTTCTGCATACCGTGTCGCTGCGCGATCTCGCCCTTCCATACCGCTTCGAACGCGGCCTGATATCTGGGCGCCAGCACATCCCAGCTGTCCGGATAGTCGGCCGGCAGCGCCGCCCGCAATCGGGTATAGAGCGCTTCGCCCGAAGTCGCCGCCGATACGGGGCGAGCGTCGCGCGGCACGCCCGCGGCAACATCGGTGCTCGGTCCGCCCGCTGCGTGATCGGCGCCGTCAACTTCGCGCAGCAATGCACGGGCGCCGGCCAGCTCGCCGTAGACGTGTTCCATCGCAGCGGTCCAGCCATGCGCGAAGGCGGGCTTTCCGATCTCGCCGTAGCCTACCGTTTCCGGCACGCCTGCTTTCACGGCCTCGAGCACGTTGCGCAGCTCGTTGAGCACGCCACTATGGGTGTAGAGACCCGCGCGGCTCAGTTGAGCGTCTGCGTTGGCGATTGCTTCGGTTCGGGTGGTCATCATGGTCTCCGGTATCGGGGCATTCAGGCGGCAGCGACTTTCGCGGCACATGCTTCGGCCACGGCGCGTGCGTCGGACGCCCACGCGGTCGCGCCGGCCTCGTCGGCCGCGTTGCGCAGGAAGTGCGCGGCGTCCTGCCAGTCGCCGGCGGCCACGGCTTTCCACGCGAGCCGGCAGCGCGTTACCTGGTCGTCGGGGGCGTCCAGCAGCAGGTCGTAAGCGGTTTTCATCGTCGCTCCTGGTGAATGCGTTTCGGTCAGCCGCGCGGCGCGCGCTGCTCGAGGTGAATCACGTTCGCGCGCGCAAAGCTCACGCGCTCGCCGAGGCAGAACCCGGCGAATTCCTCCGCGCCGGGCGCGTCGACAAACTCGACGACGATCGCCCCGTAGCCGTCGCTCTCGCGTTCTGCGCGGCTCGCGTCGCTCGACACGGTAGTCACGATCGCGCGCAGGCGCGGCCCGGTGCGCGGCTGCAACTCGACCACGTCGCCGCGTTCGATCGTGTCGCGCGGCGCGTCGCGCCGGTAATCCCAGTCCCGCGTGAGCGCCGGGGCCGGCGCGAAGTCCTCCGTAAAGCGGGCGCCCCACACGCGTCGCAGCAGCTGCCATGAAGCGATCGGCATGCTGCCCTGCCCGGCCTCCCAGCGCTGCACCTGGCGCTCGGTGACGCCCACACATGCGGCCACGTCGACCTGCGTGCGACCGTGCCTCAGGCGCAGCTGGCGCAGCGCCTCGGCAGTCGGCGCCGGCCCCTTGTCGGCCGGACGCGTCGCGCCGGGGCCGAGCGGGTCGCCGGCGAACCCCGGCGTCAGGCCGGCGAGCGCCTCGCTCTCATCCCATTCGAGTCCGGTAGCCTCGCCGCAGCGCGGGCACAGCACGGCTTCGCCGTGATAGGTGCCGTCCGGCCGGCGCGTGTCGCCGCGGTACCCGCACGCGCCGCAGCGGATCGCATACCGCACGCCGGTCGTGTCTTGTTGCATCAGGGGCTCCGTTAAAGCCGACAAAATGTCGTGCAGGTCAGCATAGCACGACATTCTGTCGTGTCAAGCACTCTTATAAAGCGCCTGTCGGGGTTTTCAAGCATTAAACGCAATGCCGATAAGAGGAGTTATCGGCATTGAAAACGCGCCACAAAAACCCGGCCGCAGCCGGGTTCGCCAGTCGCTTAGGACCGCAGGATCAGGTACGCGGCGACGAACGGCATGTTCGCGGCGGCGATCGCCGCCAGCGGGTGAACCAGCCCGTAGCTCGCTGGCCACACGACCGAGAGCCCGCGGTCGACGCACGCCAGCGCGATCAGCGTCGCTCCGGCCGCCACGCCCCTGCCCCACCCGCCTTTCTTGAACTGCCAGGCTGTCAGATTCATTGTCGAGATCCTCTGGATTCACACGATGGATGCTATCGTGCCGGCCGCTCACGCAGCGGGCTCGCCGTCCGGCAGTTCGGGGTCCGGCAGGAACGACACCTGTCCGGGCGGGATGACGAAGCTCGGCAACCAGTCGTCGAGCGCCGTACACACGCGCTCGTAGGCCGCGTCGAGCCCGGAACCCTCCGGTGCGTTGGGGGCGTCCGGAAACAGGCGCCGGCCGGTCTCGATCATGTCGTCATCGAGGAAGCCGTACCGCCCCTTTTGCAGCATGGTCCACAGCGCATCGTAGCGCTCGGCCTCGAGGGACATCAGACCGACCGACATCGCGTCGGCGATCCGGAATTTCATGTAGCCGATGCACCACTCGAGGAACATCTGCTGGACAGCCGTCATCGGCGTTGTCACTTCGCCATCTCCTTCGCCACGCACACGTCTCGCAGGACCGCCATCGGCATACCTGATGCGCCTGGCCGTCGGCCGGCGCTTATTGCTCGCCCCGGGACGCGTTGACCGTGCACACGATGCACGCGGCGAACGTTACTACCGCCGGTACGTTCCAGCCGAGCGCGAGGCACCCGACAGTCAATGAAAGGGCAAAAACCGCCGCACCGCTGAATCCGTTCATCCCCCGCTCCTATTCTGTTCTCAGGCGCACTGCCGTGCGTCGGTGGCGCCCATCGCGCCCCCCGGTGGCCGCCATGCCGCGTTACGTTGCCGATCGCAGCCAGTTTTCGACCGGGAGCCCGGCGACTCGGGTGAATTCAGCCGTGTTGTCGGTGACCAGCACGGCGTCGACGGCCAGCGCGTGAGCGGCGATCAGCATGTCGTTGGCGCCGATCAGCTGCCCTTGCTTTTCGAGCTCGGCCCGCAGCCGCCCGTAGCAGCGGTCCGCGTCGGGCTGCAGCGGCAACACGGTCAAGCTCGCGAGCAGTTGCTCGACGCGCTGCGCGAGCGTTGACGAGCCGCGCTTCCAGACGCCGAATCGCAGTTCCGCAGCGACGACGATCGAGGTGCACACTTGCTCCGGCGGGGTCTCTCCAATCCGCGTGGCGCATGCGCCGCGCGGGTCGCGGATCACGTTCGACAGTATGTTGGTGTCGAGCAAATACAGCGTCATTCGATGTCCACCGGCTCAGGCGGAAGGTCCTCGATGTCCGGAAAGGTTTCGTCCAGCGGGGCCCATTGGGCGAACAGCTCACGCAAGGGTGCCGCTTCCACGGGTTCAATGATCAAGCGGCGGCCTTCCCGGTGGATGGTGACCTCCGAGACCGGCAGCTCGAATTCGCGCGGGATCCGCACGGCCTGGCTGCGCCCGTTGCGAAACAAGCGCGCGTGGCGGGCGTCATGGGTTGGCATGGGGTACCTCCAATTCAAACGGGATGGCATATGCCACAGCATATACAAGCCGACGCGAATTCGCAATGCGCTCATGTCGATGTCGGCGCATCGATCGATCGGTCTGTCTGCTTGGAGTAAATCACTTGCTGTTGCGGGCCCGTTTCAGTTCAAGTGGGTCTTCGCGGGTCACGGTCCGTGCAGGCTTGTCGGCGCGCAGCCCGCGAAACGACGGATGACGCAACTGTCCGGTCGGCGTCCACTCGAGAAACGCTACTTCGGCAACGAGCTCCGGCTTCAGCCAGTGGAACTCGCGATCGGCTTCGGGTTCCGGCGCGCGGACGAACGGCGAGCGCTGGCGGCCCAAGGATGAAAGGCGGTCTTCGAATTCCCGTGCCTAGCGGGGCGCGAAGCGCGGCGCGACGTGTCCGACGTAACGCAGCTGTCCGCCCTCCTCGTACACACCGAGCAGAACCGCTCGCACGCCCCCGGTGGCGCCCTTACGGCGCGAAAATCCGCCAATGACGAACTCCTGGCGTTTACTGCATTTGAGTTTGATCCAGCGGTCCGATCTTCCTGAGCGATACGGCGCGTCCACCCGCTTGCCCATGATTCCCTCTAGGCCGAGGGCACACGCCGAGGCCAGCATGGCGTCAGGGTCGGCATCGATCGCCTCAGAGAAGCGCACCTCGTCCCGAGAATTTCGGCAACGAGCTTCGTCAGCGTGGCGCGGCGTTCACGCCACGTCCACGGCCGGAGATCATTGTTGTTAAGCCACATCAGGTCGAGGACGACAAGCGAAATCCCCGCAGTTCGACGTCTATCAAACGCATTCTGCAGGCCGTTGAAGTTTGGGCGCCCTTCTGTATCGAACCAGACGGCCTCCGCGTCAATCCATGCACGGTTGACCGGCAATCGTTCAAGGACGGACCTCAGGTGCGGTAGTCGGGCGGTCCAGTCGTGGCCGTTCCTGGTGAAGATTCGAACGTCACCAGCGTCGATACGCGCGAGCATCCGGTAGCCGTCGAATTTGATCTCATATCCCCACTCTCCCGACGTTGGGGGTTCTGCAGCAAGCACAGCAAGCGACGGCTCGATGAATTCCGGCATGCGTCCATTTCTGGCTACTGGCGTCCGGGCACGGATGCCGCGCTCACTTGTCCACCGCCCCATATGCCCTCCTCGCTTTGCAGGTATGTGGGCAATCTATATGCCCGTTGCATGGGGCATTTGACTAGGCCAGGCCGGTCTTGGCTCGATCCAAGATCGGCCGTACAGAGGGTGAATGCACTCTTCAGGGTCGGTGGCAAGCGTAACCACCCCAATCTCAATGAACTGCTTCCGTGGGATCTTGGCTCGAGCCAACCCTTGGACATCTTGTGAGACTCCCTATAGAAACCCGTCTTGGCTCGAGCCAAGACTGTTTAGAAGTGCGGTTCATTGCTAATCATCCAACATCGGATCTGCGATCTTGGCTCGGGCCAAGTCGGTGGCATTTTTGCTCCGAATCGTTGTTCCTTGACCACATTTTGTAAAGGTCACAAAAAAATATAGCTATTTGATTGACTTATTTTGACTGAAGAATAAAACTCCGATCGTTGAAACAAACACTTTCCAGTGGAGGATGAAATGGTCATAACGATTGGGGCGGAAAAAGGAGGTGTTGCTAAGACGCGGTTAGCAACGCACATTGCAGCCCTGGCTGCCGCGGAAGACGTGGATGTCGTTCTTCTGGATACTGATAAGCAGGGGTCTGCGATGAGTTGGTCGCGAATTCGAAACGAGGAGGGCGTTACACCTGCCATTCCAGTGCTCGCTCTCCCGGCTAATCCGGCCCGGGAACTGGCAAACCTTGCCAACAAGTACACCCTCGTCGTGGTTGACATCGGCGCGCAGAACTATCGGACGATGCTCGAATGCGCACTGTTATCCGATCTCGTGCTGGTCCCCTGCGGGCCTGATCAACAAGAAGTGGAGTCGACCCTGAATGTCTTCGCGACCCTTAAAGACATGGGGCCGCGGCACGAAAGCGGTGAGATTCCAGCATACGTGGTGCTCACTCGGGTGTCGCCGGTAGAAGGATCGAAGGCGACTGCGGAATTGCGGGCATATTTGAAAAGCGAAGACATTCGACTTTTCGATTCCCAGATTCCGCAGAGAGAAGCTTGGCGTGCGACCGGCAAGACCGGCAGGGCCGTTCATGAGCTGAAGGGCCGTGATCGGTCGAAGAAGGCGATCGATGAGATGGAGGCGGTCTATCGGGAAATCATTGAGCGGATCAACGGGGCGGAGGTCGAATAATGGCTACATTTCGGAAAAAAGCGGTAGCGGTCGAGAGGGTTGCCGCAGTGGAGGATGCAGCTTCGTCGGCTCCGATCGTCGGCGATCCGCGCATGGCGCCGTCGTTGGCGACTATCTCGCAGCTTAGGGGCGGAGAGGTTGGCTCGAGCCAAGGTGCCACGATGTACGAAATTGGGCAGACATATGAAGTTCCAATTGGCAAAATTAAATCAAATTCTGTCAATCCGAGAGCCATCTATACAGCTTCTGCTGTATCCGAGATGGCAGAGTCCCTAACGGCCCGCGGGCAAGGCCAATCGGCGAGCGCGTATGTCGATGAAGCAGGCGACATCGTGCTCATTGACGGAGAGAGGCGCCTTCGTGGTGCTCGAGCGGCCGGGCTGCCGACGTTGCGGGTAGAGATTCGTCCTAAACCAGCAAGTGAGCGGGAACTGTATGAGGAAGCGCGCGCTGCCAACGTGGAGCGTAAGGATCAAAGCCCGCTCGATGACGCGCTCAAGTGGAAAGAGCTGCTTTCGCGGAAGATTTATCCGACACAAGTGGCTTTGGCCAAAGCGCTCAATCTCGGGGAAGACCATGTAAGTCGGACTCTGTCGCTCGCTCAACTGCCAAGCAGGATTGTTCAAGCCGCCGCCGAGTATCCGGAACTTCTCTCTCTCAAAATGCTGAACGCAATTCGGGAGTTCTGGGAAGTGAAAGGGGAAGAGGAGACCCTCGAACTCGTCTTCGATGCTGCTAAGACCGGGATCGGGTACCGCGACGTCGCCGCTCGCAGAAAGGCTGCGGCAAAAGGGACGGTTAAGCGGCCGCGGTCTACGCGCGAGCAACTGTCGTTCCGTGGGGCAAAGGGAGAGTTCAAGTCGTTCGAGGAGGATGGCCGGATCGAGTTGAAGCTGAAGGGTTTGGCTCCGGACGTCGCGGCAGAGATCAGCGAAAAAATCTTGGCCCTTTTTCCAAAGGAATAGGGCGACTGTTAGACCGTGAAGAGTGTCTCCTGGATGACGCTGGAGGACATCGCTCACGTGACCGGGTAGGACACACGACTATCGGTTATGCAGCGATGGGAGCCAGCGTCACCTCGTATTTTGGACTCGTCTCTGGAGCGATGGAGGGTGGCGTTCTTCCAGCGATGCTCTATATGGGACGGGCATGAGCGTGAGAGTGTGTACTCACCTTGCTCGGGGGGCAGCTTGACGGTGTCGTGTCGTTCTTCCAGCGATGCTGATAGGGCGCGGTCGTTCCTCCAGCGATGGTCGAGATGCCCTTTCTGTCCTGTACTGTCGTTCTTCCAGCGATGATTTGCCATGCCGACGCTGCTCTGTTGGCGCATAGGTATCGTGCTTACAACGATGGATAGGTCGATTAGAAAAAGATTAAAAGAAGATTAGGCGCTGTGGACAACAGTGGTAGCGGATTGATTGTAAAGGCGTTTTTTGCAAGGGCCGCTCGCTGGAAGAACGATAGTGGCATCGCTGGCGATACGAGTGTTGCCTCGCTGGAGGCACGATTGACCACGCTGGAAGCACGATAGGGACATCACGCTGGAGGAACGAGGAACATCGCTGCAGTGACGAATGCGCCGTGGTACATCGCTGGAGGCACGATAGTCCCGTAGTTTTTTTGCTGAACCATCGCTGGAGAGACGAGACAAGGGTCTTGATGGCGCAATTCACGTACTTATACTTCTCGCATGGCAAATTCCATCGTCGACCAGGTGAAAGCGATCGCAGCACGCGCTAGCAGCGCGGGTGTGGAAACGCAATCTCATCCGACACAGATTCCACTGTGGCCGGCGAACGTTCGTGGGATGCCAAACGCCCTCGCGCGCTCGGCTCTGTTCAACGTGAACAAATCGAATGCGCCGCGTAGCCGAATGGAGAAGGCGCTGATCGCAAGCGTTGATGGCGTCGAAATTTCGTTTAGCGGGGAAGAGCTTAGACAGGACGACGCGGACGTCTTTCTTGAAGTACTTCACTTGGCCCGGGATACTCAGCTGAACGAGAAGGTGGAATTCACTGGCTACAGTGTGTTGAAGTCGCTTGGCTGGGGCACGTCGGTAAAGTGTTACGACAGGCTCGTGACGACGCTGGAGCGGCTGCAGGCGGGGCAAGTCAAGGTTCGCTTCACGGGCAATAAAAAGGGGTTTGTCGGGTCGCTGATCCGTAAATTCCTGTGGAAGGAAGGCACCGAAACGGGAACTGACGGGAAGACGCGATGGGTCGCGTACGTGGAACCCGAAATCGTTGCGCTATTCTCTGACGACGACTACACGCGGCTGGCCCGCGAGCAGCGTCAGCGACTGCGATATGAGTTGTCGAAGTGGTTGCATACGTACTACCACACGCATGCAGTGCCTTTCGCGCATTCCGTCCGTTTCCTTCATCGTCAGTGCGGTTCGCAGACGAAAGAGTTGTTCCACTTTCGCGCGAACTTGAAGAAGGCACTCGACGAGCTCGTGAAAGAAGGCTTCTTGGTCAGTTGGACCATTGATAAGTCTGACCTTGTGCATGTTGTACGAGCATCGTCACGCGGTGCTATAGCGGCCTGAAGTGCGAGTGGCAAAGGTAAACGGCTGCAATCGTAGTCCGACGAGGATCGCTGGTGTTGGTGGTCTGCTGTATTCGTGATGGATTAAGATCAAGAAGTAATCTTGCTTGCAAGCCCGGTTTTTTGCTTTTTTGCTCGTCCAAGGGAGCGCCAGACAAATGGGCGGTGGCCGATACGACCAAAGGTTGGTGGTAATACTGGCATGCATGGCAAGCTTCTCGGTATCAGCGGCTTCCGTGTGTCGATTGGGTCCTAATAGTGCTCGTCCGCCGTGGGCGCCTCGGATTGAGGCACCCTTTAAGGCTTTTCACATCGGCGATCCGCCGCATATGAAGCCAACTCCGTTTAAATTGAACGACGGGTTGTCGCCTTTACGCGCGAGGACTTGTATTGACGGCGCATCAAAGCCCATCTATCTGAACGTCGAAGCCCACGGAGAAACTGGCGTCATTGACGTTGCATCTGGGTCATGCCTGGATACGTTCGTTCCTAGGGCCGAGATTTCAAGCGGATGCGAGGGGGCTCCGAATTGCTCGTCGATTCATTGGGAGAATTGGTGTTACGAGGACGGGAAGCCGTCGTACATAGGATTTCAGGGCAATCTCTCAAATCGAGGGATGTACTATGTTGAATCGGCATCAGCCGATGACGCGACCGTGTTCGTTAGAGGCTCGGGTCGATTCCTTATTGATCGAGGTCGAATTGAGCGGACGTTTTTGCTGTCATCAGTGAAGTCTCAGCGGCTGCTCGTATGTTCGAATTTCCCTCGACTTGTTATATCTGTCTCGAGCGATCCTTTTGGACGTCATCAAAGTGGGCAGATGACCGCGTCCTCTACCTGTACCGCAGTCGAAGGAAATGCGGTGTGGGTACAGTCACCCGTTGAAGGCGCACATCTTCAATACAGCGGGACATATCAGTTGCTTAAGTCCGAAAAATGACCGGACTAGCTTCGTCAAGTCGCATTTGATTGAGCTTCCGTTCGTCGATCAACAGAACTCCCGCGCCGTGGTCGGCAGTGCACCGAGCAACTCGGTCCTGTCGACGAGTTTGCTCGCGATCAGGTGTCGCACTTTCCCTTCAGCCTGCCAGACGCCGTAGACCGCGAGCAACGCGGCGCCGAGCGCCTCCTTCCGAAACTTCTCCAGCAGGCCGGGCCAGAGGATCACGTTGACTTGGCCCGTCTCGTCCTCGAGCGTCATGAACAGGACGCCGTTCGCCGTGCCCGGACGTTGCCGAACGGTGACCAATCCGCACGCGCGCGCGAGCTGGCCGCTGCGCAATGTCGCCAGCTGCTCGGCCGACTGCAGGCGATCGAGCGCGAGGCGATCGCGCAGTAGCGCCAGGGGATGCCGGCCGAGCGTGAAGCCCATCGCTCGATAGTCCGTCACGATCTCGTGGCCCTCCGATGCTTGAGGCAGCGCCGGCACCGCGTCATCGCGTTCGGTACCGCGCAGCAGATCTCGATCAGGCACGGCAGCGGCCGCGAGCCAAAGCGCCGCGCGTCGGTTGCCGCCGGCGAGCGAGCGAAGGGCGTTCGCGCGTGCGAGCACCTGCAGGTCGTGCCGATCGAGCCGCGCGCGGCGCGCGAGGTCCGCGACGTCGACGAATGGCCACGCTGCGCGTGCGAGCTCGATGCGGCCGGCGACGTCCTCGCGCATGCCGCGCAACAGCGAGAAGCCGAGGCGCACGGGTGCCGAAGTCGTCGGCCCTTCGATCGTTGAATCCCATGTGCTCACGTTGACGTCGACAGGCAGCACCTCAACGCCGCGGCGTCGCGCGTCCTGCAGCAGCTGCGAGGGCGTGTAGAAGCCCATCGGCTGGCTGTTGAGCAGGGCGGCCAGGAACACAGCAGGTTCGTGTCGACGCAGCCAGGCGCTCGAGTAGACGAGCAGCGCGAAACTGGCCGCGTGGCTTTCCGGGAAGCCGTACTCGCCGAAGCCTTTGATCTGCGCAAAGATGGATTCCGCGAACTCGCGGTCGTAGCCGCGCTCGAGCATGCCGCTCACGAGACGCTCGTGGTACGGCTCCAGTCCACCCTTGCGCTTCCATGCCGCCATCGCGCGGCGCAGCTGGTCGGCTTCGCCGGCGGAGAAGCCGGCCGCCAGCATCGCGACCTGCATCACCTGCTCCTGGAAGATCGGCACGCCGAGCGTGCGCGCCAGTGCCTTCTCCATGCTTTCCGACGGAAACGTGACGGGCTCCAATCCTTGGCGCCGGCGCAGAAACGGATGCACCATCCCACCCTGCACCGGGCCCGGCCGCACGATCGCGACTTCGATCACCAGATCGTAGAAGCACTGCGGCCGCAGGCGCGGCAGCATCGACATCTGCGCGCGCGATTCCACCTGGAACACGCCCATGCTGTCGCCGTCGCACAGCATGTCGTAGGTCGCCTTGTCCTCGGCCGGGATGTCCTGCAGTTCGAACGTCTCGCCTCGTTTTTCGGAAATCATGTCGAGCGCGCGGCGCACCATCGACAGCATTCCGAGGGCTAAGCAATCGACCTTCAAGATGCCGAGGGCCTCGATGTCGTCCTTGTCCCACTGGATGATCGAGCGGTCCTCCATCGCTGCATTCTCGACCGGTACGAGTCGGGTGAGCTTGCCGCGGCTGATCACGAAGCCGCCCGAGTGTTGCGACAGGTGCCGTGGGTAGCCGAGCAGCTGCGCGGCAAATCCGGCCCACTGCTGGTTCAGCGGCGCTCCGGGATCTAGGCCGGCCTCGGCAAACCGCTGCAGCAGATCGGCGCGCGAGTCGAACCAGTGATGCTGCTTTGCCACTCGCTCGACGATCGCCGGATCCACGCCGAGCGCCTTGCCGGCTTCCCGCAACGCGCTGCGCGGCCGGTACGTCGTGACGGCGGCCGTCAGCGCTGCGCGATCGCGGCCGTACTTACGGTAGATATACTGCATAACGATTTCGCGTTTTTGATGCTCGAAGTCGACATCTATGTCCGGTGGACTATTGCGTTCTTTGCTGATGAAGCGCTCGAACAGCATCGATTGTCGTGACGGGTCAACTTCGGTCACGCCAAGGCAATAGCAGACCGCCGAGTTGGCCGCCGAGCCGCGTCCCTGGCACAAGATTCCTTGCTCGCGCGCGAACTGCACGATGTCGTAAACGGTCAGGAAATACGCCTCGTAATGCATGTCCGCGATCAGCTGCAGTTCGTGCTCGATCTGCGCCTGGACGTCGACCGGGATGCCGGCGGGGAAGCGCCGCCGCGCGCCGATGTAGGTCTGCTCGCGCAGGTACGTCGCCGGGTCAGTGCCGGCCGGTACCAGTTCGTCGGGATACTCGTATTTGAGGTCGTCGAGCGAGAACGTGCAGCGCCGCGCGACGCGTACGGTTTCCTCGAGCGCGCCGGCGGGATAGAGGTTGGCGAGCCGCAGGCGCGATCGCAGGTGACGCTCCGCGTTCGGTGCGAGCTCGTACCCGCACTCCGTTACCGGTCGGCCGACGCGAATTCCCGTCAGCACGTCTTGCAGCGGCTTGCGCGACCGAACGTGCATCAGCGGCCAGCTGGTGGCCACCACAGGCACGCCGTGGCGTGCGGCGACGCGTTCAATGACACCGCGATGGATATCGTCCATCGCACGCGCATGCAGCGTGAGCGCGACCCATGCGCGATCGCCGAACACGCGCGCGAACCATTCGACTTGCGCGTCCAGGCGCTGCTCGTTGGCCGGGAAGTCGGGCGACAGGATCGCGATGCAGTCGGGCAGGTTCCGGAGGTGGGTGTACGGCGTTTCCGGATGCTCGAGATCAAGCGGCGCTAGGCGGTACGTGCCTTTCATGCTGCGCATCCGGCCAAGCGAAATGAATTCGCAGAGGTTGCCGTAACCGTCGCGATTCATCGCCAGCGCGGTGAAGGCGAGCGCGGGCGAGCCGTCGGCGGCCGTCAGCCGGAAGTGCGAGCCGATGATCAGCGGCATGTTCGCCGCCTTCGCTTCGACGTGGGCGCGCACGACGCCGGCGAGCGAGCACTCGTCGGTGATTGCGATCGCGCTGTACCCGAGCTGCGCCGCGCGCGCGACGTATTCCTCCGCGCGCGATGCACCGTGCAGGAACGAGAAATCGGAGGCGACCTGAAGTTCCGCGTATGCGGGCAGGGCGCCGAAACTGCCGGCGTCCATGACGATCAGCCGAAGAGGCCGTGAAGGAAAAAGCGGGATTCGCTTTCGTCACTGGCCGTCGGCCGCTCCTTGTAGATCCAATAGCAGACGCCGTGGTCGTCCTCGGCAACGAAGTAGTCGCGCGTCACGGTCTGCCCGTCCTGCCAGCCGCCTTCGATGCGCTCGCCGGGCGATACCATGCGCAGCGGCGTGCCGTAGAACGGCCGATGCTGGCGCGTGAGCAGCGGTACAGGCTTGGCAAGCAACCAGGCCGGGCGCGGCAGATCCGCCGGCAGCGGCGACGGCTTCGGCGCGTCGCGCATCGGCACCCATCGCGCGGCCGGCTCCGGACGGTAGTCGGCCATGGGAGCCGGGACGAGCACGTTCTCGGCGCCGAGCCGTGCGGTCAGCAGTTCGAGCAACCGCGCGTGATCCTGCGGCGTGCCGCCGGGCTCCGGGAACAGCGAGTCGCTCGGCGCGGCCGCTTCCTGCACGCTGCGGGCGACCAGGCGCACCGCAATCACGGGCCCGGCGAGCTCGACGTGGCCGAGCCGCTCCTTGACCAGTCGCGTCAGGTGTTCCTCGAAGCGGGTAGGGGCGCCCAATGCGATCTCGATCTCGGTCGGCGCGATCGCGTCCCGCCCGCGCTCGTGCTCGAGCAGCAGCGCGAACGCGGCGACGTCCAGTTGCTTCGCGGTGAGCAAGCCGGTCAGCTGCAGGATCAGCCGGCGCGCGACGAACAGCAGCGCCTCGGCGTGTTCGACGCGATCCATCAGTTCAACACGCGTGTCGAACGACGGCGGCATTTCGAGCCAGTCGTAGGCGGCCGGCGCGGTGCCGGCGACGTGATCGAGCCAGTCGAGCAGATGCGTGCCGCAGCGCTTTTTCAGTCCGGCGCGTGGCAAGCGCTGCAGATCGGCCAGCGTTTCGCAGCCGAGATCCTCAAACCAGTTCGCGTAGCGCCGCGCGTCCGGCGCCACGACGAGCGGCGCGCGCGCGAGCGCGCGGCGCAGCGATCGGGCGGACAGCGCGAGGCCGCCGCGCAGGCCGCGGGCAACGACCCACGCGGCCGGGCCCGACGACGCGACGGATATCGCCGCGGTGACGCCGAACGACGCGACGACGTCGCGCACGCGCTGGCGCAGCGCGCGGATGCCGTGGAAGAGGCGCAGGCTCGCCGTCACGTCGAGCAACACCACGGCTTCGTCGGCGTCGACGACGTTTGGCGTAAATTGGAGGAGCGCATATGCAACCCCGAGCACGAGCTCGCGCTCGCGCGCGGCGTCGCGCTCGCGGATCTGCGCGTCCGGCGCGAGGGACAGCACGCCACCGCGGCGCATGCCGGCGACCACGCCGAGCGCACGCGCGGCGCGATCGAGCGCCACGACGCGGCCGCCCTCGAGCACGACGAGTCCGCGCGCATCGTCAGGCGACGGCACCGGCGATCGCGGCCGGAACACTTCTAGGGTCAGATGGCATAAATGCACGCCGAGAAAGACTGCCATGGCGGTTCAACAAAATCGGCGAGGGGGACAGGGGAACGAACAGCGGCGTGTCGCGTGCCGGCCCGCGGCGCTTCACGAACGTTATGTCGATGCCGTCACGCTTGGGCGCCAGCGCGAGCCTCAAAGGCGCCGGCGACGCGTCGCGCGCGGCGGCCGTCGGCCGGAAGAGGTAGAACAGCGCCTGGCAGCTCTGCGCCGCGAGGTTGAGTCGCCGCAATGCGTCCGCACGGACATGCGGCTGCCAGAGCAGCACGGCAGCGCAGGTGCCGGCGCGCAGCGCCTGTTCGGCAGCCCACAGCGCGTCGGCCGTGCGCGGCGCCGGCAGCGTCACGAACCCGGACGGGTCGATGCCCCAATACGCGAGCGCCAGCGGTTGCAGAGCGTGCGGCGGCTGGATCAGCATGACCGGCTTGCCGGCCGCGCGCGAGAGCACCGGCGCCAGCAGCCGCAGCTCGCCGATGCCAGGCTGTGGCGCGAGCAATTCGATCAGCGCGCCGGCTGGCCAGCCGCCGCCGGGCAGTTCGGCCGTCAGTTCCGGATGGCCCGTGTCGACGCCGCGCACGCTCGAGCGTGCCAGCTGACTGGCGCGCCAAAGGGCCGGATGTATGGCTTCAGGATGGGCGAGGGCGGGGTGCATGGGGTCGGTTACGCAAAATACTGTATGTTTGTACAGTATATGACAGAGATAACCGCCCCTCCAACCCCCGCGTTTACGCTGCGAGCTGGTGCTCGTAGTACGGCCGCTCGCGGTCGGCCAGGATCTCGCGTAGCTGCGCACGCCGGGACGGGTCCGGTGCGAGCCAGGCGTCGACGTTCGAGGACTTGATCGGCACGATGCATCGGTCGTGGCCAGCTGCAGCCACTTCCGGCGGTGGGTCGTCGGTGATCGCCGCGAACGACCATAAGTCGCCGCCGCCCGGGATCTCGGTGCGCGTCCACAGGCAGGCGACCTGCATGTATTGCGGCGGCGTCGGGTCGAAGCGAAGCACGACATTCTGGCCGTCGCGCTTCACGTTTTCGAAAAAAGCGTCGACGAGCAAGAGGCCATGCGTGAAACCGAAGACCTTGCGCCAGGCGGTACTGAGCGAATCGGCCCTCGCGTTATAGCTTCCGTTCTTTTGCTTCTCGTCCGCTTCGCTCCAGCCCGGTATACGGCATCGATACCGCATCGGCACGACCATGCGCTTGCCGTCGACCTCGATCAGCACGGGTGCATACCAGCCGGGGAAGATTCGCGAATCACGCTCCTGCAGGTCCTGCCGGCGGAGATCGTCGAGCCCGCGCGTCGCCGCATCGATCTTGTCCGTGGCGATCCGAACGTCCTCGCTCGCCTTCTTCGTGATCTTCACGGCGAGCTTCTTCTCGGCCGCGGCGAGCCGCGCTCGCTGCTCGAACAGTTCGGTCTCCAGCTTCCGTGTTCGCTGGCTTCGATACGCAGCGATCGCGGCCGAGATTTCATCATCGACACCAGCGAATGCTGCGTCGACCGCTTTCGGGATCTTGATGTCGGCGCCGGATGCGCGCGCGAAAAAGATGCGCCGGAACGTCTCGATGTCCATGTCGGCGCCGTAACGTCGGACGTACTCTCGATAGTTCGCCTGGATCTTGGCCGAGTAGCACATCGTCGTCTCCCATAACCATTGCTCTTCCAACAGAGTATCGCGCTCAGGCACGGGCTGAACAGAATTGTGCGGATTCCACGAGGGTTGAGGGCGGCCCCGTTCTTGTAGACATGGGGGCATGGAGTGGCAGGGGAAAATTTCGGCGGGGGCGATCCGCTTGACCGTTAGTTGCGTAATCAGATTGTCCCCCCTCTCTGAAAGCTAAGCTGCCGGGGATAGTCGACGGTGCTTGCGGGCAGCCGGGCGCGCACGCGCGCGCGCTGATTTCGGGGTGCGGCTCTGACGCGCCCCGAAATCTTTTGTCGCGCCGTTAGCGGTGCGGCGGCCAGCGGCCGCCGTAGCGCTTACGGCCTGCCGGTGGAAAGCGCGTGCAGCCCGTGGGGGTTTCCTGCCAAGCGGGCGGAGCCCGCGTGATACCGCGGCATAGCCGCGGCTGGATTTGGAGGGGTAGGTAGGATCTGTGTCCTGAATAAGAGCCGACACTTAAATACGATCGGACCCGACATTTAAATGCTTTTATCCACAGCGCTGCACGCGGCGATCGCAAAATCGTGCAATCGCCGGCGCTTTTTCCGCCTGCAGGGCCCCGCGCGCGCGCGGGAAATGCCGGCAAATCGGCCATCCGGACGTGCGGGTGCCTCGCTTGCGCGATAGGGGGAAGGTGGTCAGGTTAGAGAACCGGCCGCAGCGCGCCGGCTAAACGGAATCGCCGGGTGGGGCGAGCTGCCGCCGAGCGGCGGCATAGAGGGTGTCCCGATCCCAGTCCGGGTGCGCGTGCAGCAGTTCGCCGACACGCAGCTTGATCGCACGGTCAAGGTCGGCCGCATCGCGCTGTGCGGCATCCGCTGCTGCAGCCTGGCGCCGGGCGCGTGCCTCGATGCCGGCGAGTTGCTCGACGAGCTGCGCGCCCAGCGCCGAACCCTGCTGCGTTCGCTTGCGCTGCTGGTTCGCGCGGCGCTGTGCACGCAGGTGCGCGCGCGTGCGTTCGTGCCGCAGCCATTTGCCGAGCCCGAACGCCTCGAAGAGCGTCGACGTCAGATACTTGATCGACGCGACGCCCTTGTACCGCACCCCTTGCTCGGTTTCCTCGAGTTCGCACTGGCGCCGCACCTTCACCAGCCGAGCCTTCTGCAGGTCGCGCAGCGCGCGCTCGGCACGGCGCTCCGACAGGCCAGCCTGGGCCGCCAGGTACGGCAGCGTGAAATCGATCCAGCCAGCCGCGCCCGGCACACCGATGCGCATCGTGCGCAAGTCGCAATACTTGATCATCGCGCGCGCGAGCTGCACGCACGCGAGACGTCGCTCGCTGCGCTGCTGCCGATGGCTGCCGTTCGCCGCGTTCAGCTGCGCGAGCCACTGCGCGGGCTTGTCAAGGTAGCGCGACAGGCGAGTCTTGAGCTCGCGCAGAATCCGCGGTGCGTTCGCCGGCGCCGGCGACGGGATGTCGTCGGGCCACACGCGCTCGGGCAGCACCGTCTTGGCGACGCGCATGCGGTGCGCGCCGATCGGCGCGGCCGCAGCCGTCGGCTGATCAGGCGCGCCCACGCCGACAGGATTGGACCGGTCGGGCAGAAGCGGATCGAGGAAAGGGAAATTCACGCGCGAACCTATCGGCAGCCGCGCTCCCTGTCGATCGACGTCGATCGATCGGATGTTCGTGAATGTGTTGTCCGGTGTCGGCAACGACAGTCGTCGACGGCCCCTGCTGGCGCAGTGCGCTGCGCGTCTCGGGAGTATTTCCCGCCCTCGGTCTTTCGATTCATCTGGCGCTCAATTTATGATGGTTGTGGTCACACAGATGTCGCTTGACAGCGAAAAGAGCTTCGATAGAATCGGCTTCGTTGTGGTGTTGCCGATTGCTCTTTCTCCGTCGCGCTTCATCTTGAAGAGCCCCCGTCCGTCAACGGGGGTTTTTCATTTGTGCGGACGATTTCCGTTAAGCGACGTCGTGCCGATTAGGCGAGCTGCGTCGACTGTTCGGCCAGTAGTGCACGGTAAGGCGCGGACCTCGCGTCACGCGAAATCCAGCCGGCACTACCTGGCCCGAGAGGTGCAGCGTGAACTCACCGCGGGGGGCGATGCGCGCAGCGAGACGAATCTCCTCGTGCCACGCTTCGTTGTAGTCGTCCGGGATCCGCGTCCGCCCCCGAAGGCGTGCCACATCACCAGCACCATGCCGCTGAAGCCGATCGCGGTCCAAGCAAGGCCGTCGACCACAGCACGCAGTTCGGTTTCGCTGGCGTTCAGGATTTGATGCGCGAGATGCGCGAACCCGGCCGGATTGGTTGCCCATGACAGGCCCGCGAAGGCGAAGATCGCGAGCGGTATGCACAGTGCGGTGTACGCGAGCTGGCACAGCACGGCGCCGGCATAGCTGAGGATCGACGCGACACGCAGATCCCATTGCCGCTCCTGCGCGAGTTCGTGCTCGATGCGACGGACGACGTGCTCGGGCACTTCAGCCGCCGGCACATCATTGAGCCGTAACTCCCAAACAGTGGCCTCGGTTATCGTCACGGAGGGTCGGTCAACCGCCTGCTGCCGGCGCCATCGATTTGTCGCTTTGAGAGGGTCGGCCGGGATTCGTGAAATTTTCGCCAAAATTGCCTTATCCAACTGATCTATAAGGGGAATTTCGCCCCTCGATCGAGTCGGCCGTACGCTAGACTTTGCGTGCCTCAAATGCCTGATCGAACTGCCGCGCCCGCCGGATCTCATCGCCGTGCAGGTAGGTCGACGTCGTCGAGATCGACGCATGACGGAGATTGTCGCGCACCATGATCAGCTCGGAGCCACGGGCCAGCGCGTGCGTCGCGTGTGTGTGCCGCATCCAGTGTGGGCTTGCGCGCCGAAGCTTCTCGGCCGTTGCGGGCCGTTCATCCTGGATCGCGTCGGCCGCAAACCGAAAGAAGCGCCGCAGCACGCGCCAGAGCCGTGTACTCTCGATGCCGGCGCCGTCCTCCTCGAGGTTCGCGACCAGCGGTGTGGCTGGGTCCCAGCGGGACGGCGTCACCGGCAGCCCTCGCTGTACGAGAGACTGATCGAGCGCGGATCGCGCCAGCGCAGGCAACGCCACCTTGCCGAGTTTGCCGCCCTTGCCGATTACGTGCAGCCAGTGATCGCCATGTTCGTCGCGCCGGATGTCGCCGAGTGTGGCGCCGACGAGCTCACTGGCACGCAGGCCGGTCGCGTAACCGAAGTCGAGTAGGAAGCGCAGACGGTGCGCGGCCGGCGCGCCCCAGCCATACGACCACTCCAGCCCGTCAGCCAGTGCGCGGATCAACAGCCACTCGCCTTCGGTGAAGCCACGGGCAACATCCAGCCCCGTACGCGCCGCGGCACCGCGCACCTTGACGCCCGCAAACGGATTCGCCAGCACATAGCGCTGCTCGACCAGCCAGCGGAACATCGCCGACAGGACCGTGAGCGCATACGCTGCCGAACGTGCCGACAGTGGGCCGCTGAACGGACGCCATTCGACACTGTGCCGCGGCCGCGACGGTCCGACCCAACGCTCGCGTGGCGTTGGTCGCCGCAAGAAACCGCGATAGGCGATCGCATCGTCGGTCGTCAGCGACGACAACGGCCGGCCGCGTTCGACAATGGCCCACAGGATCAGCCGCTCGGCCTCTTTCCGATAGGCGCGCTGGGTAGCTGCCGACTCGTGAAGCGAAAGCCAGGACTGGATGGCCTCATAGTCGTTCGACGCGCTCAGCAGACAGGCCACCTGCGGTGCCCGGAACTGCCCGCGCGATCCGTCGACCTCATGCGGCACGCGAATCTGCTCCCACGGCACGATGACGCTGGATGGTGCAGAGGCGATCAACTCGCGTGCCCGTTCGGTCAGCGCCGGATGCGCGGCGAAGAACGCTTCGACATGCCGCGCGCCGGCGACGCCGAGACCGTCGATCGCTGACCACCAGCGGCGGCGTCGCGGAATCCGTACGGTCAGGTCCGCGAGCGTTCGGATGCCGTGGGCCCGCAGGGCCGCGACGACGCGTGGCGGTAACCATGCGCCGATTTCGTCCGAGATGTGCGGCTCGGGCACGGGGAGATGACGCAGCGCGTCTATCGCCCGGGCAACGACGTCCGCCGATGCGTTTGAGGGACGGTCGACGAACGCAGCAGCGAGATCTTCCCGGTGACGCACTCGCGCGTACGCGACGAGCCGCCGGCGAATTCGGCCGAGGATGCTACGCGACGACGCGCCGGATGCCCGCCGGTCGCCAAGATAGCGGGCAACAGCGGCACGCGCGTGCAGCCCGGCGTACCAGCTGCGCAGTGCCGCAAGCTCCGCTTCGTCAGGGAAGGCGTGCTTGATCTCGTCGACGGAGCGGGTCTCACGCGTTTTCATGATCGCCAGTTTAGATGCATTTCGATGATGGGCAGATAATAACTCTTATCAGTCCAGCATCGTGCGTACACGTATGCTCGCTTTTCAGTCGCGCTCGTTACTCGGCCAGTACCCGCGGAATTGGCTAGCTTTATCGGCTCAACCCGCTTTGCCCCAAGGAAACAGATGCCGACGCGCAGGAAGCGCCGACTGAACCACCGAGTCGACACGGTGAGCGGGCCCTGAGATGGACACGCATTGACTGAGTCGCTTCGGTGCGGATTCAACAGCAAATCCTGAGGACTTGACAGGCCCAAAAGTCCCGACTAGGATTCAACCAACTAGTTGGTAGGTAAAAACTCAAAACAGGAGGTTCTATGCAAGGCATGCAATTTGAGGGTCGCAAACTCTTGGTGGTCGGCGGGACGAGCGGCATCGGCCTTGAAACTGCCCGGATGGTCGCCGAACAAGGTGGTACCGTAGTCGTCGTGGGCAGTCGAGCAGAAAAGGCTGAGGCGGCTCGTGAGCAACTGGCGGCAATCGCTGGAGAAGAGCGGGCGATCGCCCTTACGGCGGATCTCTCCGATTTCGCCAGCGTACAAACGCTCATCGCCAAACTGGCGCAGGAACACAGCAACATCGACCTGCAGGTGAATGCCGCCGGGATCTATTACCCGAAGGCTTTCCTCGAGCATGCGCCGGCGGACTACGACAATTTTCTCAGCTTGAACCGTGCGCTCTTCTTCATTACCCAGCAGGTTGCGGCGTCGCTGGTCGCTCGAAAGGCGCAGGGTTCGATCGTGAATGTGACGGCTGTCGCCGCTAGGCAGGCCGTCGAAACCATCGCAGCCTCGGCCTATTCGATGGCCAAAATTGGCCTGGACGCGCTGACACGGCACGCTGCAGCGGAATTGGCCGAACACGGTATCCGCGTCAATGCCGTCAGCCCGGGCATCGTGGAGACCCGGATCTTCGAACGGTTCATTCCCGGCGAGCAGTTGGATGGCGCACTGAAAGACTTCAATAATTTCCACCCCCTCGGGCGAAACGGCACGCCGCGCGACGTTGCGGAGGCGATCGTTTTCCTCCTTTCGGACAAGGCCTCTTGGGTCACCGGCGCGGTCTGGGATGTGGACGGCGGTGTCATGGCGGCTCGCAAACTCGGAAAGTAATTTTCCACAACGCATTGACAGGGTGAATTGAAATGGAAAGAAAGTGGACCGACAAACTGGCAGCGCTGATCACGCGTGTGGGTGCGTTCTCCAAAGCGAACGCGCCGGTCGCCAGTGCGTTTCATAAGCTGGAGAAGGCGACCCGGGAAAGTGATGTTCTCGACGCCAAGACGCACGAACTGATCTCGTTGGCGGTGGCCGTCACCACTCGCTGCGATGGTTGTATCGCCGCACATGCTGGCGCCGCGAAGAAGGCCGGTGCCAGCAAAGAGGAAATCGCAGCGGCCCTGGGCACCGCGATCGCTCTCAATGCAGGGGCGGCATACGTCTACTCGGCTCGTGCATTTGAGGCATACGAGGAGTTGTAAGTTGCTCAATTCGCCCGGCGACGCTACGCCTTGACGCGGCAGACGGGTTCGATAGGCGCTGCGGGGGCTTGACGGACTACCAACTGGTAGGCAGCCTTGAGCTATCGCCAGATATGGCGCACTTTCTAGTTGGGCTTAGACAGTCAGGAGAATGTATGGCAATCGGGACACGGGACGCATTGGTACACGCAGCAGAAGGACTGATGCGCACCAGGGGATACGCGGCGTTTAGTTACGCGGACCTCGCCGAGGCGGTGGGAATCAAGAAGGCAAGCATTCACCACCACTTCCCC
This sequence comes from Burkholderia cenocepacia, assembly GCF_014211915.1. Lineage (NCBI taxonomy): Bacteria > Pseudomonadati > Pseudomonadota > Betaproteobacteria > Burkholderiales > Burkholderiaceae > Burkholderia > Burkholderia cenocepacia. Next base: position 65,513 of record NZ_CP060042.1, read on the forward strand.
ACGAAGGAAGACCTGGGAATTGCCATCGTCGAAGAGTATGTCACGAGGGTACGCGGCGAGTTCGAGCGCATTGAGCTCGAATATCCAGATGCGAAAGGTCGTTTGGGAGCATTTTTCCTTGCCTTTCGTGCCAGTAGCGACGGCGGTTTGCTGCCGCTTTGCGGCGCGCTGGCCGCCGAGATGGCCGCACTTCCATCGGGGCTGCAGCAACTCACGCATCGGTTTTTCGAGTTGCAACTCCATTGGCTGACGGCAATTCTGGACAAGGGCGTGGCAAACGGCGAGATTCCGCCCGGGGCCAGTACGAGGAAAAAGGCTTTTCTGCTGCTGAGCGTCCTCGAAGGAGCCAGCTTCATCAACTGGGCAACGAAGGAGAACGATTCGTTCGACGACGACATCATTCGACTTATTGTCGAGGAGATCTAGTCGCGCGCGTCGCGCCCCGAAAGCAACATCGTTTTGGCAGAAATCTTCGGAACCGTCGTCCGGCTTGGCATGGTTCCGTATTTTTTAACCTTTCTGCCTACCAACTAGTTGGGTGTATCGGGCCGACTAGTCCGATTGTTCGGCAGCCCGCCCTTTTGACTCTGAGGAACGGAAACATGAAGAAAGTCAGCGTAGAAGTTTGGTCCGATTTCGCATGTCCTTGGTGCTGGATCGCCAAGCGGCGATTCGAAAAGGCCGCGCATGAATTGCAAGGGCAAATCGAAGTAGTCGTCACCCCGAAGTCCTACCGCCTTGCAAAAGGCATGGCGCCGGTGGCCATTCGGGAGGTAATCCATCGGAAATTTGGCAACGCGGCTGCGGCAGAACAGATGATTTGCGCGGTCATCGAAAGTGGTTCCAGGGAAGGGTTGATCTACAACTTCGACACCATGCGCTTTGGGGATACCAGCGATGCACATGCTCTGGTCAAGAGCATCGACGCGCCGGAGGACAAACAGCGAATCGTCGAGCGACTCTATCAGGCAGCTACCACCGACGGCGTCAACATCTTCAACAGAGACGCGCTCGCCTCACTTGCACGAGAGGCGGGCCTATCCGAGATCCCGTTGGATTTCGACTCCCTTCAAATTGCCTCGGAAATCGAACGTGACGAGTGGGAGGCAAACAGGATCGCCAATGGGGTGCCTCTTTTCGTATTCAACGGCAGGGTTCGGCTGTCGGGCGCGCGCGAAGTGGCCGTGTTCGAAAAAGCGCTGATCGAGGCGGCGGTCGATGTGGCCGAGCCGAGCGCCGACATCGTCGGTGCAAGCTGCGGTATCGATGGCTGTACTGCCTGATTTTGCGGACGCTTCGCGACACTTCCGGGCCGTAAAAAGCGGAGTCAGTAGTACTCGGCGGGCGCGAACCGTCGTATAGAAGTTTTCTCGAGTTTATTCGTGCGCACCAGCGCATTCATTTAGGAGTATTGACATGAGCAACAAAATGAACGGCATCGACGTGGCTGCTCTGCAGGAATTTGCGCAGGGTGTCGCTGAGACAACGGATGCTGTGAAGCGCAGCGCCCGGTTCAACGTCAAGACGAAATGGGAGCACCAAACGCGGTCCGTCGCGACAGTAAGCCGGTATTCACTACTCGGAGTGGAATACCCACGTCACTTCGAAATTGCGGCCGACGAGCCCATCGAGTTCCTTGGTCAGAACTCTGCACCGAATCCCCAAGAACTGCTTATGGCCGCACTCAATGCGTGTCTGTCGGTGGGCTATGCCGTCAACGCAGCCGCAATGGGCATTCAACTCCTCAGTCTCGAGATCGAAACTGAGGGGGAACTCGACTTACGCGGCGTGCTGGGCCTGGACGACACCGTCAACCCGGGCTACGACCAAGTGAGCTATGTCGTTCGCCTGCACACCGACGCTCTGCGTGAAAAAGTCGAAGAACTCCACAAGATCGTTACCAAGACCTCGGCCAATCTGGCGAATTTCTCGCGAGCCATTCGCATGGTACCGAAACTGGAAATCCTGGAGGCGTAGTTTTACGCCATTTCTAAAGCAGACCGAAATCGCGCGACGCACGCTGCGCCGCGCTCCCTACTCAATAGAGATGCACGATGAGCAAATTGTTCACTTCCTACGACATGGCCGGCGCCATCCTGTCCAACCGCGTGGTCATGGCACCAATGACTCGCACCCGGACAGTCGATAACGTTCCGAACGACCTGACGGCCGTCTATTACGCGCAGCGGGCGTCCGCCGGTCTTATCATTACCGAGGGCCTGCCGATTTCCGACGAAGGCCGCGGCTATCTGTATACCCCCGGCTTGTACACCGACGAGCAGACCAACGGCTGGCGCAAAGTCACGGACGCGGTACATGCGAAAGGGGGAAAGATCTTTGCGCAACTGTGGCATGTCGGAAGAATGTCGCATACATCCCTCCAACCCGGCAATGCCGCTCCGGTGTCCTCGGGTGAAGTGCCGGCGACCAACACAACCGTCTATGCCTGGATCGAGCCTGGTAAAGCCGGTCCCGTCGCACCGAGCGTTCCCCGAGCACTGAGTACGGAGGAGGTCCGGCGTGTAACGAAAGACTTCGTCGCATCGGCACTTCGAGCGATCGATGCCGGTTTTGACGGAATCGAACTCATGGCGGCGAACGCCTTTCTGTTCGATCAGTTTCTCAGCAGCAAACTCAACACCCGCACCGACGAGTATGGCGGCTCCATCGTAAATCGACAGCGATTCCTTCTCGAAACCATCGATGCTATCGCAGACGCGATCGGCGGCGGTCGGGTCGGCGTTCGGGTATCGCCCTTCGGACGTCTATACGATTTGCAACCGTATGCGGACGAGGAAGAAACTTGGATGAGCGTCGCGGCGTCACTCAATGACCGAGAGCTGGCGTACGTACATCTGAATTATCAACCCACCATCACCGGCGTCGAAGTCCCCACCAATTTCATCGCCCGCTTCCGGGAGGCCTATCGGGGCACGCTGATCGCGGCAGGGGGTTTAACCGCGAGCTCGCCGAAGCGGAGTTGAAGACGGGTCATCACGACCTTATCGCGTTCGGGACCCCGTATATTGCCAATCCCGACCTTGTCGAAAGGATGCAGAATGGATGGCCCCTCGCGGAGAGCGATCGCTCAACGTTCTATGGCGTCGTCGGTTCCAAGGGCTACACCGATTACCCTGCTTACCAGAACCACGTCTGAGTGGTCGCGATCTCTTGCGTCGCGGGGCAGCACTTCCTCCGCGACGCGGCTGATCCGTGAACCGGCGCCTTCGTATCCCTGATATTGAGGAACCGCCAAAGGCTCTAGCGTCGGTGTGATCACGACTCTCTGCACGGTGGAAGTACTCGCGTCGGGACGCGACGGCGATCGAGCCGCTCAAATGTTGTCGCACCCCCTCAAGGCGAGTGGCACAGCGTCACTCAATTGAAACGGTCCGCTGGTCAACGAGTTGCCATGGCGCGAGATCGATCGGTTCGCCGGCGTCGGTGGCGCCGATCGTGTTGCGGTGGCATTGCCGGTATGGCTCCAAGTTTCTGGCCAACATAAGTACGAATTCGTTGCTACGCTATGAGTCAGATTCATGAAACCGCCTATCCGGCATTGCCCGCCGACCTCGATGAGACGGAGCTTCGGTCGGTCTATACGCCGAGCGCAGCAGAAATCCGATTCATCTTCGGCCAGTTCCGTCAAGCGCCGACGCGCGTGCTTATCCTCACGCAACTTAAGCTACTGCAACGGCTCGGCTATATGCCAGTGATCACCGACGTGCCGCCGGCGATCATCGACCACGTGTGCGCGGTACTCACCGCACGCCCTTTGACGCGTGCGACACTCGCCCGTTACGATCGGTCTGGCAGTAAATCCCGGCACCAGAAGATTCTGCGCGAGTACGTACGGATTCGGCCCGTCGATCGCCACGTTCTCGAATGGCTGGCGGAGGTGGCGGCCCACGCGGCCCGAACCAAGGCGGAATTGCCGGACATCATCAACGTGATGCTCGAAGAGCTTGTGCGGCAGCGATTTGAGCTGCCGCCGCTCGCGACGCTCTCCCGAATCGCTGGCCACGCGCGCAGCCAGCTACACGAAGCGACCTTCCGCGCCTTTTTCGAATCGCTCGATGACGCGCGGAAAGCCCAACTCGACGATCTGTTTCTGGTCCGCCGCGGCAGAACATTCTGGGACGAACTAAAGCGTGAGCCGAAGCGCCCCGGGCCCCGCGAGGTCGCGAGCTTTCTCGAGCACATCCAAGCCATGAACGCGTTGGCTGACGGCTTGCCGGCCGTACCCGACATGCTGTCCGTGCCGAAGCGGATGCAGTTCGTCGTAGAGGCCCGCGCGCTCGACGTCCACGAGATGCGCGCGCTGAAGCCGGCCAAGCGCTATGCCCTTGCCGTGCTCTTCGTTCTCGCACAGCGGCAAAAGGCGCTCGACGATGTCGTCGAGATTTTCATCAAGACCGTGCGCAACCTTGAGAACACCGGCAAGCTGCGACTTCAGCAGTACCAGCTCGCACACGCCGACCAGTTGCAATCACTCGTCAGCCAGTTCCGTGACGTCCTGAATGTGCTGCAGGACGACGAGACGCCCGCAGCCGTGCGCATCGCACAGATGCGTGCCGCATTGAACGACGATGCCGATGCCGTGCTGATCCGCTGCAACGAACATATCGCACAAGCCGGGAATCACATCTTTCCTTTCCTGCTCGTGCCGTACAGAAATCTGCGCTCACTGCTGTTCCAGTGCGTTGAGAGTTTGCCACTGAAGGCAAGCTCCCAGGACGATGAGTTGCTCAGGGCCCTCGACTGGCTAAAGATGTACAGGTCGTCGCGGCGTGAGTACCTGTTGCTCAGCGACACCGATCTCGCACAGTTGCCGCTCGGTTGGATTCCCGAAAAATGGGAGCGATGCGTGCTTCCGGAGGGCCGGTCCGCACGTTTGCTGTACCGCAAGTATTTTGAGCTGTGCGTGTTCAGCCAGATCATGCGGGAACTGAATTCGGGGGATGTCTACGTGGTGGGCAGCGACCAGTACGACGACCCGCGTGTGCACCAAGTCTCCTGGGATGAATTCCGTGAGGAACTGCCGCGCTACAGCGAGCTCGTCGATTTTTCGGTCGACAGTCGGGCCTTCGTGCAGCAACTGAAGGAAGAACTCGGCGCGCTGGCCGACCAGGTCGACGCCGGTTTCCCGGAGAACGATCATGTCGAAATCAGCGAGGACCATGGCCTCATCCTCCACCGGCTCGAGAAAAAGCCCGATCCACCGAACAAATCCCTGATCGTCCAGGCGATGGAGGCGACGATGCGTCCTGTCAGCATCCTGGATATCCTCACCGAAACGGAACAGTGGCTCGACCTGCATCGTCTGTTTGGACCACTTTCCGGATTCGAGGCGAAGATCGACGAGCCGCGAAAACGCTTCATCACGACGCTGTTTTGCTACGGCTGTAATCTCGGGCCGACGCAGACGGCACGCTCGGTGAAAAACCTCAGCCGCAAGCAGGTCGCGTGGCTGAACCTGAAATACGTGACCGAGGAACGCCTCGACAAGGCGATCGTGAAAGTCATCAACGCCTACAACCAGTTCGCGCTACCGAAGTTCTGGGGCTCGGGCAAGCGCGTGTCGGCTGATGGCACGAAGTGGAATCTGTACGAGCAGAATCTGCTGTCCGAATACCACATCCGGTACGGCGGCTACGGCGGGATCGGCTACTACCACGTGTCGGACAAGTACATCGCGCTGTTCAGCCATTTCATCCCGTGCGGCGTGCACGAGGCCGTCTACATCCTCGATGGCCTGATCAAGAACGCGTCCGAGGTGCAGCCCGACACCGTGCACGGTGACACGCACGCGCAGAGCGCGCCGGTGTTCGCGCTTGCACACTTGCTCGGCATCAAACTCATGCCGCGCATCCGCGACATCAAGGACCTCACGTTCTTCAAGGCTGATCGGCGCCGGCGCTACAAGAACATCGAGTCGCTGTTTCGCGCGAGCATCGACTGGACCTTGATCGAGCGGCATTTCCCGGACATGCTGCGCGTGGCGATCTCGATCAAGGCGGGGCGGATGACGCCGTCGACGATCCTGCGGCGCCTCGGTTCCGAGAGCGTGAAGAACAAGCTTTACTTTGCGTTCCGCGAGCTCGGCCGGGTGATCCGCACGATGTTCCTGCTGCGGTACATCAACGACCCGGAGATGCGCCAGACCATTCACGCGGCGACGAACAAGAGCGAGCAGTTCAACGATTTTGCGAAGTGGCTGATGTTCGGCGGCGAAGTCATCGCCGAGAACGTCCGGCATGAGCAACGCAAGGTTATCAAGTACAACCAGCTCGTCGCGAACATGGTGATTCTCTACAACGTCCAATGGATGTCGCGGCGGCTCAAAGTCCTGCAGGAGAAGGGGCTGCCGGTCGACGCCGATGTGCTGCAGGCGCTCTCACCGTACCGGAAAGACCACATCAACCGCCTCGGGTCCTATCTGCTGGATCTTCACCGGAAGGCGCCACCCCTTGATTCGAGCATCGATTTCTCTTTTGAATCAGCGGCTTAAGGCAATTTTGGCGAAAATTTCACGAATCCCGGCCGACCCTCTATAAGTTCACAAACGAGATCACCGCGCAGGTAGGATTCTGGAAATCGGATGCAAACTACCCATTTAACAATGGCTGGACTTGGTCGGCAAAAGGCCCACAAAGCAATACTTACCTCACCAACGTGACTTACAGGACCAATCCTCAGCAGGACCGTTACGCGAAAAATTACGAACTACTCTTCTTCTACAACAGCGCCAGCCATAACGCGTTCAAAAGCCCGGGGCCGATAATGCCGGGGCCGTATAAAGGAAGCTCCGGGATCTATTTTGGTGGCAAACAGGTGGTGTGGCATCCGGACGGCAATATTGCAGGCACACCGGGGGCCTTCTCGCTGAGCGTATTTGGCAATTTCACCAGCAGCTTCGACCAACACAACGCGTCTGGGCTTGAGAGCACCGGGACGCTCGGCCTAACCGCGAAGGGCCTTCTAAAGAGCCGGCCTTACGACACTGTTTCTGCACGGGTCATCTATACGCGAAACACCGCATCGGAACAAAACTTTATTGAACAGACCAATCTTGCTTTCGGAGGCACTGGCTACAACGTGGGTCGAAACGAGTACGCAGTACGGGTAGACGCCAATATCATCGTCACGCCCACCGTCATCGTGAGTCCGTACATCGTACGTACATTCAACACGAATAGCGAGTTTACGCCATTCACGACTGCGAAGCCGAACAACGGTATCGCATATGGAATCATCGCCACGTTCCTCTTCGACAAAATGCTGGGGCTGTCCGGGAGCTGAACGTGGCGTGGCAGAGGCATGAGGCTGAGGGGCGCTATACGCCCCTGGCTGAACTCTAATAGGCTCGCATCGCTAATCGTTCGGTCTCAGGCGGAAAAACGCGCCACGAACCATCACCGTGTCGGAAGAAAAACATTCCAACCGGGCCTGTCTGTCGCAGTACCTCGACACGCACATAGCGAGTCAGATTCGAGGGCGCACGACTGAATTCGGTCACCCGAACCGGCGTCGAAGAAGTTGGCGCAAGCCATTTTTCCACCAGCGAACGTAAGGACCTTTCTGCAGCGTTCATCCTGTTCTCCCTCAGAACGGTTCCTATTTTTCGGCCTCGCGTGCACCCAACACTAAAGAGCGCCAACCATAAGGAACCGCAATTTCGTACAGATACGTACTGGAAGAGATCCGCCGGAACGACCAGGACCAATGTAGGTATTTCAGACCTGTGATCGCCAGCTCTAACGGTGAGTCGACCACAATGGAACTTGCTAATCATTGACTCGGGTGCCTTTCCTACGACGGCGCCGTCGACACGCTAGCTTTGTCGGTCTCGACAGCGCTCGAGCTCGCGCATCAACTGATGCATTTCATGTTGTCGCCCGAGATGCCAGTCGGTCACAATGTTGAACAACCCTCGCGTCCACGAAAACGGTGCCCACCTGAACGGGACGACGATGCGCGGTTGGCGGGCTCGCAGCCCTTTTATGACGGCCTTAGCGACGTCATCCGGTTGTATCGGTCGTCGCAACGGTGCAGGAAACCCTTTTTCAATCAATTTCGTCGCTAGCTGTGAAGCGTCAAGAGGTTGTTTCTCGACGCGGGAAGTCTGGCCATCGGCGCAACGCCGCCGATGGCGCTATGGGCACGATGCCAGTTGTAGTGGTGCTGCCAACTCGCCAAGGCTTCGATGCGATGGGCCGAGCTCTGGTATGTCCATGCGTAGGCCCATTCGCGTAACGCTGACTGGATGAAGCGTTCGGCCTTGCCGTTGGTCTGCGGACGATACGCCCGCGTAAATTTGTGCCGGATACCCAGGTCCTGACAGGCTCGCGCAAACTCGTGTGAGCGAAACGCCGAACCGTTGTCGGTTAGCAAGCGATGCACACGCACGCCGAGTCCGGCGTACCAAGCCACTGCATCGCGCAGGAACTGCACGGCACTGCGTTTCGTCTCGTCTGGATGCATTGCCGTGTAGGCAATCCGGGCGTGATCGTCCACTGCGACGAACAGGTACTCCCAGCCAACGCCGTCCACTGTATCGCGCCGATTGCCGGTGACACGATGGCCAGGACGCGCGATACGGCCAAGCTTCTTGATGTCGATGTGCAGCAAATCGCCCGGCGCCTCGTGCTCGTAGCGCTGAACCGGTTCACGCGGTTGCAGGTCGCTCAACCGAGACAGTCCGGCACGCACCAGCACCCGACTGACGGTCGAGGCCGACACTCCCACCTGTCGAGCGATCTGACGTTGCAGCAAGCGCTGCTGGCGCAATTCCACGATCAGTAAGGCAGTCGACGGGGCGATGGCGCGTGGAGAGCGAGCCGGTCGAGAAGAAGCGTCAGCCAGCGCAACCGCACCGCCGGCTAGGTAGCGTCCAAGCCATTTGCGCACAGTCGGTGCTGTCACGCCGTGATCGGCCGCCGCTTGCGACACGCTCGAACCGGATTCGGTGATCTCCTGAACCATCTCAAGTCGACGTGCGAAAGTGAGTCGGGCATTCTTATGGGTGTTCATCCGGCTGGGTTCCTGGAAGGTTGGGTGTTTGGCGACTTCCAGTCTCCCAGACTCAGTCCGGATGAACCATCGATACAACCTATTGAAGCTTCACAGCTAGCGCATTTCCGCCAAAGCCGACCTTGGCAATGGCTGTCGCCACCCATCCCGGATAGAGCACGCTCGCCGTGGACCCGGTGCCGCCCAGTTCGGCGCGCAGTGAACGCCCGAGCATCTCAACTGCGGCTTTGGACGCTGCGTAAGGCGCATTCACCATGCCGTTCACGAATGCGTAGGCCGATGAGGTGACCAGGACCTGGCCTCGATTGCGCAGGATCTCCGGCAATGCGGCCTTGATCGTGCGCCAAACCCCGAGCAGATCGACCTCGACGATTCGCTCGAACTCCTGTTCATCGCAGCTGTACATGGTGGCGGGTAGATCGTGCCACGAGATGCCAGCATTGGCGAACGCAATGTCGAGGCGACCGAATCTATCGACGGCGCGTTGCACGACCGCCTTGGTGGCGGCCGCATCAGTGACATCGAGCGCCAAGGCGAGCGTGCGCTCGGAGTCAAACTCCGCGGCGAGGCGGTCCACTGAAGCCTGCGTCACATCGGTTAGAACGAGTCGTGTTCCACATGCATGCAACGCACGCGCGGTCGCAGCGCCAATGCCGCCTGCAGCACCCGTGATAAGCACGACTTTTTCCTGAAGATCGTAAGCCACTTTGTACTGCTCCTCTGCTATTGGTTTTCCATTGCTGCGCAAACAAGGGGCGATGGATGCCGGGTCATCGGCTCCGCTGATCATGCGAAGCCGATCGGTTCCCGCGGCCACCGATTGCCATTCATTTCGCCGGAGCGTTCGCGGCCGAATCGTTCCAGCCAGTTGCCGATGCCAGACTGATGGCGCGTTCAATGTCCCCGCCGCGAAAGCCGGCGCGTTCGACGAAGCGCCTGAAGAAGCCGGGCGCCTTGGCCACGATCGTGTTGATCTTGGGTACGACGATCATGTCCGCGCGGCGCTCGATGCCTGCCACGATGTCCCGCACGACCTGCTCGCGCGGGATCATCTTCCAGAAGCCTCGATCGTTGCCTCCCCACAATGCCCGGCCGGCCGGATCGGCGACGACATCGTCCATCAGCGGCGTCGGGAAGAACGTCGGATGCGCGCTGCCGACCCCGATACCCAGATGACGAAGCTCCAGACGGATGCTGTCGCACATCGCCCACACGCCCGCCTTGCTGGCCGTATAGGACGCCTGTAGCGGCGAATGTACAAACGCGGCCATTGACGAAATCGCCAGCATGTACCCGCGCTGTTGCTGGACGAATGGCAAGCCGGCACGGAACGTGCGCCACACGCCTTTGAGATTGATGTCGATGACACGATCAAACGCGGCCGGGTCGATGGTGGCCATCGGGGCCATGGTGTCAATGCCCGCGTTTGCGATGACCACATCGATCTGACCGAGGTGATACGCCGCCTTGGCCATTGCGGCTTCCAGGCTTTCGAAATCGCGGACGTCGGCGGTCCAGCCAAGAACGTCGGAAGGGTGGCCGAAGCTGCGAGTTTGCGCAGTGAGCGTGTCTGCCTCCAGATCGAAAAGCGCGAGGCGCGCACCCCGTGCGTGCAGCGCTTCGGCCAAGGCCGATCCCAGGCCTCCGGTGGAACCGGTAATGGCCACCACCTTGTTCGCCAGCTTATAAGTCGACATGCGCGCCTCCTTGCTTCGTTGGAACGTGACGGCGGAGAAACACCAGCTGGTCGGCGATCACCTGTTCGAAGTCCTTGCCCACATAGATGTCGAAGTGGCCTGCCCGATACGCGCGCACTTCGCCTTTGGGTGCGCGGCTGGCATACCGTTTCGTCGGCTCCGCCGGAGCGACGGAGTCGGCTTCGCAAATGCAAAATAGAATCGGGCAGGAAATGTCGGCTGCCTTGCGACCGGGGCGGTACCGAACGATGTTCAGGCCGAAGCGTGCTGCGACCTGATTGCGAAATGCAGTACCGTCAGGTACGAGCGCGAGATAGCCATCCAGGGCATCCGGTGCGGTCATCAACGCGCCGGAACCGGGCGGACCCGCCGTCGGCACCATCACCGGCGCCCTGCCGACGAGGGATAGCAGCACATCGCATAGCGCGAGCGCGGTAACCTTGAGCGCGCTACGCCAGTTCAACGCGAACAACGACGCGACCCCGTCCGTGAACGGGCATTGCGCGACGGCAGCGGCAATAGTTCGGTCGCGTGCTGCGGAGAGAATCACATGACCGCCGCCGAAGGAGGTCCCCCACAGGACCACCTGATCCGGCCGGAGATTGCGGTTCCCGCGTGCAAAAGCGATCGCACCCGACCAGTCCTCCAGTTGCCGATCGATATCGAGCAATTGACGAGGGGAGCCGTCGCTCGCACCGAAATGTCGATAGTCGAACACGAGGCACGCGTAGCCCTCCGCGCAAAAGCGTTGCGCATAGGCATCGAGCCGCATTTCCTTGATTCCACCCAGCCCGTGCGCCATCACGATGACAGGAAACGGGCCCGTCCCGCGAGGCTCGTACAGCCAGCCACGGCAATGTTCTCCGCGGCCGCCTGCTACGAACTCGACATTTTTTCGCCCGGCCATGTGTCCCCAAGGTGTGCGAGAATAGATTTCGATCCAATGTTGTAATGCATTCTAACTTTGTAATGCGATCCATCTAGTGAGGTAAACCCCCGTATGGAATCGAGAACTCAGCGTCGGGCTGCCGCGACCCGCCTGGCGATCCTGCAAGCCGCCGAGACTTTGCTGACGGAGGGCGGATTAGCCGCGGTCACGCCTGAATCGGTTGCGACCCGGGCGGATGTCGCAGTGCAGACGCTCTATAACCGTGTCGGTGGCCGTTCCGCGCTGCTCATTGCCGTAGCAGAGCGCGCGTTGGAAGAAAACCGCGAGTACATGGACGCGGCCTATGCATCTGATGGCGATGTGGAGACGAAACTACGTTGTGTGGCAGCTGCGTACGCGCGGTTCGCCAAGGAGCGCCCGCACCAGTTCCGTATCCTTGTCGAACCACCGAATGAGCCGGAGGCGCTCGCGCGCATTGCTGCCCTGATCAGACAGCAAAACGCCAAATTGGCCGCATTGATCAGCCGAGGTATCGACGAAGGGTGGGTGGATGCAGACGTCGATCCGGAACACGCGTCGACTGCGCTGTGGGCAATGATGAATGGCATTTTCAGCCTGATGTGGCGCCCCGACAGCCTTCGACTGGATGTCGATCACATTGACGATCTACTGCGTACCGCGATCTCATTGTTGACCGGCGGTATCAAGAGGCGGGGCGATTGACGCGTTGAGGCTCGACCTCGGAACTGGCATGGTCGCGTCCGAGTCTGCCAATAAAAAATATTCACCGCTTCGGCAATTGCGTTGGCTTGCTTTGTCACACTGACCGACTGTCGCGCAATTCATACTGTTGCGCAGACGGACGATTGCGCAGATGGTCGGGCAGCAGATCGGCGTGTTCTCGTAGGCGGTACGATGTGCCTTCGATCTGCACGACGATCGCGTGGTGTAGCAGCCGGTCGAGCAACGCCGCGGCCACCACGCTATCGCCGAACACGTCGCCCCACTCACCGAAGCTGCGATTGGACGTCAGGATGATCGCGCAGCGCTCGTAGCAGGCGTTGACGAGCTGGAAGAACAGGTTGCCACCGTTGGAGCCGATGGGCAGGTAGCCGATCTCGTCGACGATGAGCAGGCTGTTGCGGGCAAGGAAGCGCACGCGCTGCGCCAGGTTGCCTTCCCGCTCAGCCTTGGCCATCGAGTTCACGATCTCGGCCAGCGAGCCGAAGTAGACACTCTTGCCGGCGCGCACGGCTTCCACGCCCAGCGCAATGGACAGGTGCGATTTGCCCGTGCCGGGCGGCCCCAGGAAGTGAACGGTCTGCCGTCGTTCGATGAACTCGAGCTGCGCAAGCGCCATGATGCGATCGCGATCCAGGCTGGGCTGGAAGCTGAAGTCGTAGCCGGTCAGCGTCTTGATCGTGCCGAGCCGCGCGGTCTGCAGCGCCATCCGGATGCGGCGGGTCTCGCGTGTCGTGAACTCCTCGCCCAGCAACGTTTCCAGCACTTCGAGCATCGAGCTGTCGCCTTGCTCAAAGCGGTTCAGGGTGGCATCCAGCGTTTCGAGCGCGCGCGGCATGCGCAGGCCGACGAGATAGCGCCGGATGCGCTCCAGTGTCGAGGCAGGCATGCTGTTCATGCGGTCCTCCCGGCTTCTGCGAGACGTCTTGCGACCTGGTCATAGAACGACAGGGGCCGGCGAGCCACGCTCGCCGTCACCGATGGCACGGGGTGCCGTGCCGGCTGCTTACGCTGGTTTGCACGCCGATGACCGGGCAGCAGCGAGGTTCGTCGTCGGCCTTCCAGCACGGGATGAACCGCCAGCAGTTCACCGTCCTCGTAGATGCGGATCTCGTGAGCCAGACTATGGACGTCGAGCGTGCGCTTGCGTGTACGATCGGGCACGCTGTAGTAATTGCCGCCGACCGAGACGAGGCCTTCGTGGCTCACGCGCCGCTCGAGCCGGATCACACCGTTGAAGGTGCCGGCCGGCAACGCCTGCAGTGCGGGGCGCTCCTCACCGAAGTGCAGGGCGACGACGCGGTGCGTCGTGCCATGCACGCGCACATTGGCCACAGTGTCGAACTACTCGCGCAACTGTCGGTTCAGGTCGGCGAGATTCTGGAAGCGACGCGCCAGGAAGAAGTCCTGCCGGATATAGCGGTACGGCCGCTCGACCTTGCCGTTGGTCTTGGCGCGATACGCCTTGCAGGCGCGCGGCGCGAAGCCGTAGTGCTGCGCAAACGCGACCAGCTTCGCGTTGTAGACGATGTGCTTCTCGACTTCGCCCAGCACAGCCGCCTTCATCCGGTCGTACAGAATCTCGCGCGGAGCGCCGCCGAGGTGCTCGAACGCTTCCATGTGGCAGCGCAGGACGGTCTGCAGGTCCTGATGCTCGACGAAGCGTCCCCAGAGATAACGGCTGTGTCCAAGCACGATCGAGAACAGCCAGATCGAACGTCGCTGGCCAGGCGCGTCGTCGAACTCGACATTGAAGTGGGCGAAATCCACCTGCGCTTGATGCCCCACAGGCGTCTCAAAGCGCACCTCGAAGCCGCGCTGGCGTGGGGGCGGACCTCCCGAACGAGATCGCCCAGCGCCGTGCGGCCGCCCGCGTAACCCATGGCTCGAATCTCGCGCAGCAGACGCTCGACGCTCAGGTCGGGAAACTCGCGGACACGTTCGGTGACGTAGTGGACGAACGGATCGACCACGCACGGTCGCGGTGCGCGCGGACCGTAACGCGGCGCCTGAACGCCATTCCTGATGTATTTACGAACGGTCTTGCGGTCCATACTCGGTCGAGCAGCGATGGCCGAAATACTCAGCCCTTGCCGATGCAATTCCAGAATCGTCATCACTTCCTCCAGCTCGACCACCGACACCCCCACGACGGATCTCCAGGGCGATATGGTCGGCGATCGACAGGACGGCGCCGCTACCGCGGCGCCGTCAGACAAAAAACTGGGGAAAATTACTTGGGGATGCGGACAGTCCGAGTCGTCTGATCGTGTCATGGTGCCCCCGATTACGTGGTCATTGTGCGTTCAACGCAGTGTAACCGGGTCGGGCGGCCGCCCGGTCGCGGCTATCGTCCGGCGTACGTTACAGTTACGCAAACGGCGCCTGATTAAGGTGCGCCGCTACCTGCACCAGCACGAGGCAACGCTCTTTCGCACGGGTGACTGCGTTGTAGAGCAGTCGACGCTTTTGATCGTAAGCGCGCAATAAGCCACGTGGCTTGCTCTCAGCGACCGGCTGTGCGTCAGTCTGCGGAGGGGATGAGGCGCCAAGGCAATAGCGCCTCGTAGTCGTCGCCGGTGTTTGCGAGAGGCAGTGCCTTGAACAGCGCGACGAGATAGCCGTACGGTTCGACGCCGTTCGCCTTGCACGTTTCGATTAGCGAATACAGGTTGGCAGCAGCATTCGCTCCAGCGACAGTGTCGTAGAAGAGCCAGTTTTTTCGCCCGACGGTGAATGGCCGGATCGCGTTCTCGCAGGCGTTGTTCGAGAGCGGCCAAGCGCCGTTCTCGACATAGCGAATGAGCTTCGGCCATTGACCCTGCATGTAGTGAAGCGCTTTGCCAAAGGCGCTTTGCGGCAACACTGCATGCAACTGACGCAGAAGCAGTTCCTCGATTTGCCCAAGGATCGCACGACTGTCGCGTTGCCTCGTCAGCAACCGTTTCTCTGGCGTCAGCCCTTCGCAGCGCGATTCGATCGCAAACAATTGCCCGATCAGTCGAATGAATTCGCTGACGGGATGGTCGCGACCACGTTGCGCCTTTGGGAGATTCTCCTCGGCCTCGATCATGTAGCGACGTGCGTGCGCCCAACAGCCAAGATGCACCAGTTGGTTAGTGTCGGCGACATCGTTGTACGGCTCATAGCCGTCCGTCATCAACACCGCGCCGGGCTTGATGCCAGCATAGAGCGCCGCGGCTTGTGCCGCGCTGCGCGTCGAGCTGTAACTGAACAATCGAACCGGTGGGCCGGTGCCGCTCATCTGTGCCCACATGTAGCTCTTGCGTTGTGCGGCACGGCCTGGCTCTTTCAGCACCTGCACCGTTGTCTCATCGCCGTAGACGATGTCGGCCTCAAGCAAGTGATCGCGCATCAAGTTGATGAGCGGCTGCACTGCGGTACCGACGCGCACCACGCTGGCTGCCAGCGTGCCACGCGAGAGATCGCCGCCGAAACGGTGTAGCAACGCGGCGATTCGATACAGCGGCAGAGCGTCAGCGAACTTGCTCACGACTACCCATGCAAGCGCCGATTCAGTGAGTAACCCCTTCGGAATGATGCGAGCCGGCGCCGGCGTCACCTTGATGCCGAGGTCGCAGCAAGGACACGCGTATTTGATTCGTTGGTGCTGAATGACGCGAACCTGCTGCGGCACGATATCGAGCTGCTCACTGATCTCGGCGCCGATCTCGACGAGCGCATGCCCGTCGTGTGCACAAACGCGTTCTGATTCCGGCAATTCATGACGCACAACCTCGCGAGGCAGCATCGGATCTAGCGGTTTGCGTCCACGCTTCTTGCGCTCGTGTGCGCCAACCTCGATGCTCTGTTCCGTTTGCGCCTCTTGCGCCGGTTCAGATCCCGTTGCGCCCGCCTCTGCTTCGTTCAGGAAGAGGTCGCGTTGCTCGGCGCCGCGCACTTCGCTCTTGGCGGCAAACAACTGCCGCTGAAAGGCCTTGAGCTTCTCGCGCAGCAAGTCGCGTTCGACCGTCACCACACGCAACTCGCTCTTCATGGCAGCGAGTTCTGCGCGCAGCGCCTGCAGTTCGTCGGTGGGAGATGAGGATGATGGCAGCATCGCCGGATTAGACCAGCGATGCTGGCTCGCGTTTCACGTCACGCGCTGATAATAGCGTGTCGGGTGCGCCCGCATCGCTTCAATATCGATGCCGTCGAGCAGCCAATGCAGTTGCTCGGTTCTGAGCTTGAGCACCGCTTCCTTACGCGGCCAAACGAAACGATCCTGCTCGAGCCGCTTCATCAACAGCCAGAAGCCGTTACGGTCCCACAGCAGCATCTTGATGCGATCGCGGCGCTGATTGCTGAATACGTACACGGCCTGCTCGAATGGATCGAGCTTCATCGACTGCTCGACTATGGCTGCAAGACCGTTGATGCTCTTACGGAAGTCAACGGCGTCCCGGTGCACATAGACCTTCAGCTCATCGCTTAGCCGGAACATCACACCGTCCCAGTGTTTCGATCATCACTGATAGAAGCGCTGCGTCGTTCTTGCCGCATTCGAGCTTAAGCGTGATGCCGTTGGGCATCTGCGCCGTCAGCGTCGACGCGGCCGCTGCATTTGCTGGCGAACTAGCGGTCGCGGCCAACGATGAAGACCTGACGGAATTGTGCTCGACGAGCGCCTGTTCACTGCTAACCATAACGACCGGCACGAATGCCGACTCTGCGGTCGACGACTGCGTCGAATCCTCAGAGAGCCGTTGCTGATGCAGCTTGATCCATTTGCGCAGGAGATTCGCATTAACGCCGTGCTGCAGTGCGAGTCCTGCGACTGATGCTCCCGGCTCCAGGCAAGCCTCGACGAGTCGGCGTTTGGTATGCCGATCGAATCGACGCTTACCGTCTATGCCAACGCTGACGACCTTCAGGCCCGACGTTTCTGAATGTTGTTCTGTCATAAGGTGTCCACTGAAAATCAGTGGACATAGCCTGCACGCTCAGATCGCTGAGTGCTAGACGCCCATTTCTGCGCGCTTACTTTGATCAGCGCTACCTCCAACTGCCGCCGGCCAAAGCACGATGACATTGTCGAACTCGCGGTTCTTGGCACCATGAACTGTCATGCCCTTCCAACCACCTTCACCGTCACTTAGTGCTCGACGTCGACGGGCAAATACTTGCTTTATCGCACCTGTGATCTCGTCCTTGGCGAAGGATGTCTTGCCACGTGTCCGTCGCTGCATGTCCATCCAGTCGCCGATATCTTGGGTAGCCCGAAAATCGCCCGCAGCGACAAGAAGAGCGATCACCGCCGCGATATCGTTCGTATCCTGAAAAGCGATGTTGTCCAAGAAGCACTCGCCAGCCTTTACCTCAGACTCTTCCCACGGAACAGAATACGGTCCAGCTCCTCTTGAATTTGTATTACGAGCAGCCCATTCCATAGTCGCTTGAGCAAACGCGCCTAAAGTCGGCGTGATTATGGCGACACTCTTACCTCCTCCATACCAGCAGAGGTTCGAGTTGAGCCATGCACCTGCTAGCGGCGGCCTCGCTGTCGAGGCAACCATGAATACTCTTGAGCTTCACCTCGACGAATCGCGGCAGCCGCATCGATTAGCTCGGCTTCGTTCGTGCGGCGAGGTTGAGTAAGCTCCTCTGCGTCACACACTTGAGCGAGCCAAGCGCATGCCGGATTGGGTCGGAGGTCTTCGTTAAGGCATTGAAATTCGTCAGCTGCCGCAAAGACTTCCAATCGACTTGCCAATCCCTCAACAATACGGAGACGACTTTCCGTCATGTCCTGTGCCTCATCCACCAGGAGGACGGGGAAAGTGGCAACTACCCAACTGCAGACATCTCTGTTCTGTAGAAGCGCTCCTGCAGCATCGCACACCTGTTCGTACTGTTCTGGGTCAATGTTGGCAAATCCCAGCGTACCGGCGAGAGACAACCACCTCCGAACCAAGCGCCTAGCAAAGCTATCGATCGTCGAGCACTCTACGCGCCCCTTCAGGATTTGCAGTTGCCCCAACCGCTCTTCCAGCCGCCGGCGGGAGCCGTGCATGAAAGTCAAAGCGAGCACTTTCTGCCCGTCTTGCAGCGGCGTCGCCTCCAGATGCTCGACCAGCGACCGCATCAATTGATGCGTCTTGCCACACCCAGCCCCTCCGGTGAATGCTCGAACGGTCACGGTTGAAATATCCACAAGCCATCGTCATCGCGAATGAAACGCCTTGTGTCATCGACTCCTGCGCAGGCGCACGCAAGCCCACCAAGCAAATCCGCAGCACGCTCTCGGCAAGGTGGTGTTGTAGCGATCGCTTCCGCGACAAGCTCGTAGGCAATAATGTCCATCTTCTTCGCCTTGAGGTAAGCCACGACGCGCTCGACCGATGGCGGAGGAAGAGCTCGGGATTTTCATCAACACCAACAAAACCCAGATGTGGGATCCGTCTAGCCGACGTGGATATGAACTGCCGTGGCCGAACATTCGCGAAGATCACGATTCCAGCATCGCCTCGCAGACCGCTCGGTGGTTGAACCGCCCGTACGCACTACTCACAAGTCAGATAGCGTGGATGAATCGATATCATCCTGATCCGCTGCCCGTCTCCTTCAGCGACTCGATTTCCGACAGACTCCATGTGAATGACAAGTATCTTGACTTGCTACCGGCATTCACGCCGCTGTTCGCGGATTTGAGCACGGAGTTCTACAAGAGCGATGGCAAGCACACGCGGTACTACCTGCCGGTCTCACACGGAAGACTCGCCAAACTGTTCAATGCCCTTTCTTTCGAAACCGAAAAACGTCTTGCAGCGGAAGGACGAACCGTGAAACTCACTCAAGCGGGGGCGTCAAGTGCCAGCCACGAGGGGCGGGCCAGCATATACGAGATCCACGGATTGCGGGTCGCGGGCATTTCTCGTCTGATCGAGATGGGCGTTCCTGTGAGCATCGTGCAGGAGTTCATCGCCGGTCATGCCACCGCGGTCATGACGATGTACTACAGCAAAGCGGAACCGGGCGCCTTCAGGGCAAAGCTGGTCGAATCTCTGCAGCGAACTGGCGTAGCCCATGAGTGGGACGGCTACAGAGACTCGTTGGCCTCGCAACAATCTCTCTGGACTTTTAATCGACGCTACACTCGTCACCGAGACGACGATCTCCTCGCACATTACTCAAGTTGGAAGGCGGTGCCAGGTGGAATTTGTCCGGTGGGCGGCAATGCATGCCACATCGGCACTCCATCCGAGGAGGAAGATCCTGACAAGGTAATCAGACACTATTCTCCCGTTGAAGGCGGGTGCGGAAACTGCCGCTTCTTCAGCACCGGCCCAGCGTTCCTCATCCAGCAGGGGCAAGCAATGAATGAGCTCATGCTGGAACTGCGGACACTCGGACGGGACCGAAAGGCGTTGTACGACGCGTTGTCTGAACTCTCATGGGAAGATGTTCCCGAGCTCGCGGAACCGGAGCGTCGGAAACTGGTTGGAGCGGCCCCACGTATCTGAGGACACGAGGACTCTCTTAAAATAAGGGATAGTCTTGTGCCTATCAGTAAGCCTAGTCATTACGTGGAAAGCATCGAAATTCTGACCGAGCCGGAGCGCCGTCGTCGGCGCACGGCGCAAGAAAAAATCGCCATCGTGCAGGAAACATTGGAGCCGGGAGCGTCGGTGTCGGCCGTTGCACGTCGGCACGGCGTCAACGCCAACCAAGTGTTCGGCTGGCGCAAGCAATACCAGGAAGGCAGTCTGGCGGCGGTGAAGGCAGGCGAAACCGTTGTGCCGGCATCTGAGCTGGCCGCCGCCATCAAGGAAATCAAGGAACTGCAACGGCTACTTGGGAAGAAGACGCTGGAGGTCGAAATCCTGAAAGAAGCCGTGGAATGGGGCCGTTCAAAAAACCTGATTGCGCGCTCGCCCTTGCTGCCGGGGGACGACCGATGAAGACGGTCTGCGAAGTTCTCGGCGTGGCGCGCTCTGCCGTGGCGGTGAAGCGAGCTCGCTCGTCCGACTGGCGCGATGGTCGCCGTGCCCGCGTGACCAACGATGCCGGGCTGGTCGAGGAGATTCAGGCCCATGTGGCGCACCTTCCCACCTACGGCTACCGCCGTGTCTGGGCGCTGCTGCGCCGCAGTCGGGAGCAGAGCGGTGCGCCGTGCATCAACGTCAAGCGCGTGTATCGGGTCATGCGGGAGCATCAGTTGCTGCTGCGCCGCCCTGGCGTGCGGCGAGATAAGCGGCGACATGACGGTCGCGTTGCGGTGGACCGCAGCAACACCCGCTGGTGCTCCGATGGCTTCGAGTTTCGGTGCGACGATGGTACGCCGCTGCGCGTGACGTTTGCGCTGGACTGCTGCGACCGCGAGGCGATTAGCTGGGCAGCAACGACCGGCGGGCATAGCGGTGATGTGGTGCGCGACGTGATGCTGGCCGCCGTCGAACAGCGCTTCGGCACCACGCAGGCCGCGCAGCCCATTGAATGGCTGACGGACAACGGCTCGGCCTACATCGACCACCGCACGCGCAGCTTCGCTCGCGAACTGGGTCTTGAGCCGCTGACCACACCGGTCCGTTCGCCGCAGAGCAATGGCATGGCGGAATCGTTCGTGAAGACCATGAAGGACAATTACGTCGCCTATATGGACAAGTCTGACGCACCAACAGCGCTCTCGCGTCTGGCTATCGCGTTTGAACACTACAATGAGCGCCACCCGCACAAAGCCCTGAAATACCGCTCGCCTCGCGAGTTCAGGCGTAATGCGGTGTCATCAACCTAACGGTGTCCGCGTGTCCTGAGTTACAGGGGCAACTCCAGAAGTGTCAGCCCCATGGATTGATAGTCGCTTTGTATCTCGTCCCCTTCGGTTGCACACCCGAGATCGGGGGTTTCATCATCCATGTTCGCTGAAGCTAGCAGATCCTTTTCCGGAACTGCGACAACGGATTGCCAAAGCGCACTCCGTCGCCCGCCTGCCAAAGACACCAGTGCATCGGCTCTCGCCAGAACGTGAAAATCATGCCGATCCAATTGGGCCCGCTTCCCCAAGTCGGCAGTAGATGAAAAAGCCTTAACGGCTCGTGCCAACTCGATGCGCTCGGCAGCCTCCACTCGCATTCCACGCAGCAGAGAGAGACCAAGCCTCACAGCGGGGGGCTGAGCTCCCTCTCGATACTCCAGAGACGATTCCCAATTGCTAACCATGACATCGGCGGGCAAGATCGTCACCCCATGACGCCTCGCGTCCTGGATGAGCTGCGATGGTGAGTAGAAGCCCATTGGCTGGCTATTCAGCAACGACACCAGAAACGCTTCAGGCTCATGGCATTTCAACCAGCTGCTGACATAGACAAGTAACGCGAAGCTTGCCGCGTGACTTTCCGGAAAGCCATAGTCGCCGAACCCCTTGATTTGAGCAAAGATCGCTTCTGCAAACTCCCTATCGTAGCCGCGCATCAACATACCGCTCACGAGACGGTCGTGATAGGGTTCCAGTCCTCCTTTACGCTTCCAGGCCGCCATTGCGCGCCGTAGTCCGTCGGCCTCCCCGGGAGAGAATCCCGCGGCAAGGATTGCGACCTGCATCACTTGTTCTTGGAAGATCGGTACACCTAGCGTTCGAGATAGTGCCGTCTCCAGATCCTTGCTCGGATAGCTGACCGGATCGATGCCCTGACGTCGCCTCAAATACGGATGAACTGCGCCACCCTGAATCGGACCAGGCCGTACAATCGCCACCTCAATCACAAGGTCGTAGAACGTTTTCGGCTTCAATCTCGGCAGCATCGACTGCTGTGCCCTCGACTCGATCTGAAACACGCCCACGGTATCCGCTTTCGAGATCATGTCGTAAGTCTCTGGATCCTCTGGCGGAATATCCTGCATCTCAAATGGCTCCCCACGCTGCAGGGATACGAGGTCGAGTGCCCGGCGGATGACGCTCAGCATTCCCAACGCGAGCACATCCACCTTGAGTAACCCTAGAGACTCGAGATCATCCTTATCCCACTGAATCACGCTACGATCTGGCATTGCAGCATTCTCGATCGGCACAAGGCGCGACAACTTGCCTCGACTGATGACAAAGCCGCCAGAGTGCTGGGAAAGATGGCGTGGGAACCCACACAACTGCGTAGCAAGCGATGCCCACGTGTGAATGATGGATGCTGAGGGATCAAGGCCAGACTCGGAAAATCGCTGGAGCAGATCCGAGCTACCGTCGAACCAATGATGCGTTTTGGCGACGCGATCGACGATCTGTGCATCCACACCGATTGCCTTCCCAACCTCTCGGAGTACACCTCGTGCTCTGTATGTCGATACTGCGGCAGCGATAGCAGCGCGATCACGCCCATACTTGCGGTAGATGTACTGCACGACGATTTCTCGCTTTTGATGCTCAAAATCGACGTCGACGTCGGGCGGACTATTACGCTCTCGGCTGACAAATCGCTCGAACAGCATGGTCCCTCGAGCGGGATCGACCTCCGTTATCCCGAGGCAGTAACAAACTGCTGAGTTCGCTGCTGATCCCCGCCCCTGACAAAGGATGCCTTCACTCCTAGCGAATTTGACAATGTCGTACACCGTCAAGAAGTATGGCTCATATTTCAACTCGGTGATGAGTTCGAGCTCATGCTCGATTTGCTTCTGCACGTTGTGCGGGATGCCGTTCTTGAAGCGTCGATGTGCTCCAATGTAGGTCTCCTGCCGAAGATACGTGGTTGGCGTGAACCCAGGTGGCACAAGCTCATCCGGATATTCGTAACGGAGCTCGCCGAGCGAGAAGCGACAGCGCGAAAGAATCGCGATCGTCTCGCGCAAAGCGCTCTCTGGATAGAGATTTGCCAGGCGCATTCGTGAACGCAGATGCTGCTCGGCGTTCGGTGTGAGTTCGTAGCCGCACTCCGCGACAGGCTTACCAACGCGGATTGCTGTCATTGTGTCCTGCAGCGGCTTCCTGGACCGGACATGCATGGTTACTTGGCCAACAGCAACTACTGGTACGCCATTTCCAGACGCGACGTGTTCAACAACATCTTCGTGAACATTGTCCATTGCACGCTGGTGCAAGCATAGGCCGACCCATGCCCGCCCGGGGAATGTCTCTATCAGCCACTCGACCTGAGCATCCAACTCTTCCGGATTCGCAGGGAATCTGGGGATCAAAATCGCGAGACAGTCGGGTACTCCCTTGAGATGGGCGTATGTCGTCTCCGGCTTCAATAGATCCTGTGAGGTGAGGTGATATCCACCTTTTGGAGAGCGTATACGGGCCAGCGTGATGAGCTCGGACAGATTTCCGTACCCTTCACGATTCTGCGCAAGCAAGATCAGATCAAGGGCAGGCGATGAGTCAGCCTGCGTCAATTTGAAATACGACCCGATGACCAACGGGAAATTGAGATCTTTGGCCGCCACATGAGCGCGCACAACACCTGCCAGAGAACATTCGTCCGTGACGGCGATTCCCGAGTAACCCAGCTGATTGGCTCGCTTGACCAGTTCCTCCGCATGCGAAGCGCCATGCAAGAAGGAGAAATTCGATAAGCAGAAGAGCTCGGCATAGGCCGGCAACGAAAAAGGCGACGTAGCCATGATATGTACAACCGATGCGAAACATTCCCATCGAATCGAGCGCCAGCCAGATCTCTGACTCCACTGCGTGATCGATACCCTGATCATGACGCCCCTTCGCGCTATCCCGATTGATTCCGTATATCTACCGATTCATCTAAGGAGGTGGAGTACCGAGACAAAAGGCTGACAGGCAAGTGCGCCGCTCATCGGTATAAACCAGGGTTCTATATACGTCGATGTCCGGCGGCTCGTTGCGCTCCTTCGAGATGAATCGTTCGAACAGCATCGATTGCCTCGACGGATCGACCTCGGTCACGCCGAGGCAGTAGCAAACGGACGAGTTCGCGGCCGAGCCGCGTCCCTGGCACAAGATGCCTTGCTCGCGCGCGAACTGCACAATGTCGTAGACGGTCAGGAAATACGCCTCGTATTTCAGGTCGGCGATCAGCTGCAGTTCGTGTTCGATCTGCGCCTGGACGTCGATCGGGATGCCGGCGGGAAAGCGCCGGCGTGCGCCGATGTAGGTCTGCTCGCGCAGGTACGTCGCCGGGTCAGTGCCGGCCGGTACCAGTTCGTCGGGATACTCGTACTTCAGGTCGTCGAGCGAGAACGTGCAGCGCCGCGCGACACGCACGGTTTCCTCGAGCGCGCCGGCGGGATAGATGTTGGCGAGCCGCAGGCGCGATCGCAGGTGACGCTCCGCGTTCGGCGCGAGCTCGTACCCGCACTCCGTTACCGGTCGGCCGACGCGAATTCCCGTCAGCACGTCCTGCAGCGGCTTGCGTGACCGAACGTGCATCAGCGGCCAGCTGGTGGCCACCACCGGCACGCCGTGGCGCGCGGCGACGCGCTCGACCACGCCGCGGTGGATGTCGTCCATCGCGCGTGCGTGCAACGTCAGCGCGACCCATGCGCGATCGCCGAACACGCGCGCGAACCATTCGACATGCGCGTCGAGGCGCTGCTCGTTGGCCGGAAAGTCGGGCGACAGGATCGCCAGGCAATCCGGCAAGCCGCGCAGGTGTGCGTATGGTGCTTCGGGATGGTCGACGTCGAGCGGTGCGAGCCGATACGAGCCCTTCTTACCGCGCATGCGACCGAGCGAAATGAACTCGCAGAGATTGCCGTAACCATCGCGATTCATCGCGAGCGCGGTGAAGGCGAGCGCGGGCGAGCCGTCGGTGGCCGTCAGCCGGAAGTGCGAGCCGATGATCAGCGGCATGTTCGCCACCTTCGCTTCGACGTGCGCACGCACGACGCCGGCGAGCGAGCATTCGTCGGTGATCGCGATCGCGCTGTAGCCGAGCTGCGCCGCGCGCGCGACGTATTCCTCCGCGCGCGACGCACCGTGCAGGAAGGAGAAGTCGCTGGCGACTTGGAGTTCCGCGTAGGCGGGCAGGGCGCCGAAATTGCCGGCGTTCATGACGGATCAGCCGAACAGGCCGTGCAGGAAGAAGCGCGCTTCGCTTTCGTCGCTGGCCGTCGGCCGTTCCTTGTAGATCCAGTAAGCGACGCCGCGTTCGTCCTCGGCAACGAAGTAGTCGCGCGTCACGGTCTGCCCGTCCTGCCAGCCGCCTTCGATGCGCTCGCCGGGCGACACAATGCGCAGCGGCGTGCCGTAGAACGGCCGATGCTGGCGCGTGAGCAGCGGTACAGGCTTGGCAAGCAACCAGGTCGGGCGCGGCAGATCCGCGGGCAACGGCGCCGGCTTCGGCGCGTCGCGCATCGGCACCCATCGGGCGGCCGGCTCCGGACGGTAGTCGGCCATGGGAGCCGGGACGAGCACGTTCTCGGCGCCGAGCCGCGCGGTCAGCAGTTCGAGCAGCCGCGCGTGGTCCTGCGGCGTGCCGCCGGGCTCCGGGAACAGCGAGTCGCTCGGCGCGGCCGCTTCCTGCACGCTACGGGCGACCAGGCGCACTGCAATCACGGGCCCAGCGAGCTCGACGTGGCCGAGCCGTTCCTTGATGAGCCGCGTGATGTGCTCCTCGAAGCGGGTAGGGGCGCCCAGCGCGATCTCGATCTCGGTCGGCGCGATCGCGTCCCGCCCGCGCTCGTGCTCGAGCAGCAGTGCGAACGCGGTGACGTCCAGCTGTTTCGCGGTGAGCCAGCCGGTCAGCTGCAGGATCAGCCGGCGCGCGACGAATAGCAGCGCCTCGGCGTGCTCGACGCGATCCATCAGTTCGACGCGCGTGTCGAATGACGGCGGCATTTCGAGCCAGTCGTATGCGGCCGGCGCGGTGCCGGTGACCTGGTCGAGCCAGTCGAGCAGCTGCGTGCCGCAGCGCTTTTTCAGCCCGCGCGCGGCAAGCGCTGCAGATCGGCCAGCGTTTCGCAGCCGAGATCTTCAAACCAGTTCGCGTAGCGCCGGGCTTCCGGTGCGACGACGAGCGGCACGCGCGCGAGCGAGCGACGCAGCGATCGCGCGGACAGCGCGAGACCGCCGCGCAGGCCCCGGGCGACCATCCACGCGGCCGGGCCCGACGACGCGACGGATATCGCCGCGGTGACGCCGAACGACGCGACGACGTCGCGCACGCGTCGGCGCAGCGCGCGGATGCCGTGAAACAGGCGCAGGCTGGCCGTCACGTCGAGCAGTACCACGGCTTCGTCGGCGTCGACGACGCTCGGCGTGAACTGCAGGAGCGCATAGGCAACGCCGAGCACGAGCTCGCGTTCGCGCGCGGCGTCGCGCTCGCGGATCTGCGCGTCCGGCGCGAGCGACAGCACGCCACCGCGGCGCATGCCGGCGACCACCCCGAGCGCACGCGCGGCGCGATCGAGCGCCACGACGCGGCCGCCCTCGAGCACGACGAGCCCGCGCGCATCGTCAGGCGACGGCGCCGGTGATCGCGGCCGGAACGTTTCGAGGTTGAGGTGCGGCAGATGCACGCCGATCCAGACTTGCATGGCGGTTCAACAAAATCGGCGAGGGGGACAAGGGGACGAACAGCGGCGTGTCGCGTGCCGGCCCGCGGCGCTTCACGAACGTGACGTCGATGCCGTCGCGCTTGGGCGCAAGCGCGAGCCGCAAGGGTGCCGGCGACGCGTCGCGCGCGGCGGCCTCCGGCCGGAAGACGTAGAACAGCGCCTGGCAGCTCTGCGCGGCCAGGTTGAGCCGCCGCAATGCGTCCGCACGGACATGCGACTGCCAGAGCAGCACGGCAGCGCACGTGCCGGCGCGCAGCGCCTGTTCGGCGGCCCACAGCGCGTCGGCCGTGCGCGGCGCCGGCAGCGTCATGAAGCCGGACGGGTCGATGCCCCAATACGCGAGCGCCAGCGGTTGCAGAGCATGCGGCGGCTGGATCAGCATGACCGGCTTGCCGGCCGCGCGCGCGAGCACCGGGGCCAGCAGCCGCAGTTCGCCGATGCCAGGCTGCGGCGCGAGCAATTCGATCAGCGCGCCGGCCGGCCAGCCGCCGCCGGGCAGTTCGGCCGTCAGTTCCGGATGGCCCGTGTCGACGCCGCGCACGCTCGAGCGCGCCAGCTGACTGGCGCGCCAAAGGGCCGGATGTATGGCTTCAGGATGGGCGAGGGCGGGGTGCATGGGGTCGGTTACGCAAAACACTGTATGTTTGTACAGTATATCACAGAGATAACCGCCCCTCCAACCCCCGCGTTTACGCTGCGAGCTGATGCTGGTAGTACGGCCGCTCGCGGTCGGCCAGGATCTCGCGCAGCTGCGCGCGCCGGGACGGGTCCGGTGCGAGCCAGGCGTCGACGTTCGAGGACTTGATCGGCACGATGCATCGGTCGTGGCCAGCTGCAGCCACTTCCGGCGGTGGGTCGTCGGTGATCGCCGCGAACGACCATAAGTCGTCGCCGCCGGGGATCTCGGTGCGCGTCCACAGGCAGGCGACCTGCATGTATTGCGGCGGCGTTGGATCGAAGCGAAGCACGACGTTCTGGCCGTCGCGCTTCACGTTTTCGAAAAAAGTGTCGACGAGCAAGAGGCCATGCGTGAAGCCGAAAACCTTCCGCCAGGCGGTACTGAGCGAATCGGCCCTGGCGTTATACGAGCCGTTCTTGGCACGCTCGTCCGCTTCGGTCCAGCCAGGTATGCGGCATCGATACCGCATCGGCACGACCAGGCGCTTGCCGTCGAGCTCGATCAGCACGGGGGCGTACCAGCCGGGGAAGATCCGCGAATCACGCTCCTGCAGGTCCTGCCGGCGAAGATCGTCGAGCCCGCGCGTTGCCGCATCGATCTTGCTCGTGGCGATCCGGACGTCCTCGCTGGCCTTCTTCGTGATCTTCACGGCGAGCTTTTTCTCGGCCGCGACGAGCCGCGCTCGCTGCTCGAACAGAGCGGTCTCCAGCTTCCGTGTCCACCGGCTCCGATACGTGGCGATCGCGGCCGAGATTTCGTCATCGACACCGGCGAACGCGGCCTCGACCGCTTTCGGGATCTTGATGTCGGCGCCCGATGCGCGCGCGAAGAAGATGCGCCTGAACGTTTCGATGTCCATGTCGGCGCCGTAACGTCGGACGTACTCTCGATAGTTCGCCTGGATCTTTGCCGAGTAGCACATCACTGTCTCCCATAACCGTTGCCCTTTCGAGAGAGTATCGCGCTCAGGCACGGGCCGAACAGAGTTGTGCGGATTCCGCTAGGGTTGGGGAGGCCTCGTTCTTGTGGACATGGGGGCATGGAGTGGCACGGGGGTAATTTTTGGCGGAGCTGATGCGCTTGACCGTTAGTTGCGTTTACGGATTGCCCCTCTCTCTGAAAGCTTAGCTGCCGAGGACAGTCGATGGTGCTTGCGGGCAGTCGGGCGCGCACGCGCGCGCGCTGATTTCGGGGTGCGGCTTTGACGCGCCCCGAAATCTTTTGTCGCGCCGTTAGCGGTGCGGCGGCCAGCGGCCGCCGTAGCGCTTACGGCCTGCCGATGGAAAGCGCATGCAGCCCGAGGGGGTTTCCTGCCAAGCGGGCGGAGCCCGCGTGACACCGCGGCATTGCCGCGGGTCGATATGGGGTGTAGGTAGAGATAGGTTCTGACTAAGCCCCGACACTTAACGGCCAGCCGTCCCGACAGTTAAATGCACTTATCCACAGTTGCGAACGGCCAGGCGGCGACACGGCGTCAGAATCCAGGCCGAAAACCAGCGAATGAGACACAAAATGCCGGCAGCAGACGGCACGACGGCGGATCCGCGCAAGCGCCATCCTCGCGGTAGCGATAGATAGGAGAAAACCGTTTGGACGCTAGGCGGGTGGGGCGAGCTGGTTACGCGCGACCCGGAAACACCGGTCGCGATCCCAGTCCGGGTAGATATCTTTGAGTTCGCCGGCGCGGATCATGATCGCGCGCTCGAGATCGGTACGACGATCGCCGTCGGAGCGCGTGCTCCGAGCCGCGGCCTTGGCCTGAGCAGCCGCCAGTTTGTCGGTGAGCAGCATGCGCAGCTGGCCGGCACTAGCATGGGCCTTCCGCTCGGACTTGCGCCGGCGCTGCGCACGTAGGTGGGCGCGAGTGCGCTCGTGGCGCAGCCACTTGCCCAGGCCGAATTGTTCGAACAGTGCAGGCGTCACGTAGCGAATGGCGGCAAGCCCACGATAGCGCGGCCCTTCGTCGCCGACCGCCACCTCGCACTGCGGCCGGCTCTTCACCAGCCGTGCCGTGACCAGGTCGCGCAGCGCGCGCTCGGCACGGCGCACCGAGAGACCCGCCTGCTCGGCCAGGTAGGGTAGGGTGAAATCCACCCAGCCGCTCTGCGCCGGCACTGCAATACGCAACGTCGAGACGTCACAAAATTTGACGAGCGCTCGCACCAGCTGCACGCACGCTATACGGCGCTCGCTGCGCTGCTGGCGGCGGCTTCCATTGGCAGCGTTCAGGGCCGGCAACCAGGCCTGCGGCGTTTCGAGATATCGGCCGAGGCGCAACTTCAACTCGCGCAGCAGCCGGGGGCTGTTCGCCGGCGCCGGACACGGAATATCCGCCGGCCAAACGCGCGCGGGCAGCGCCGAGCGTCGACGGGGGGCGTGCGTAGGCGCGGCCATCCAGTCGTCGCTGGCGGCCGGACAGGTCGGATTCATCGGGGCGTGCGCCAGATTCGGCGACGTCCCGGGAATCAGCCGAGTCATGAGCTGGTTCAGTCCGTACCCGATACCCTCGAATTTTGGATATCCGGGTCGCCGCCAGCCGCTACCACGGGGAGGAGCGGCAGCGCCGTTGCACCTGTTTTCAATGCCTCACCGACAATACCGCCAATGTTGTTCTGGATCATCATCTGATGTGCTGATTCGTTAAGTTGCTGTCACATAGATGACGCTTGACAGGGCACGCTTCTGTTCTAGAATCCGAACATTCTGGTGTGACGCCTGCGACGCTGAAGGTCCCTGTCGTACGTCATCTTGGTCGCGCCCCGAGTGCAATCGGGGCGTTTTTTTTGCGCTGGCCTGTCCAGTCCTCCGTATTCGTTAGCGCTACACAACATTCCAAAAGAATCGCTTTCAGTCCAGCGGAACCGGGCGATTCCATAACCCGTTGCACTCACAACCAGTTCGCCGGTCGATCCTCATCGGTAAAGGGTGGTTCTTCATCGAACATCGGGGCGGCTCATCGACGATCGGCGGCTCGGCGAACAGCGGAGTCGGATCCGGTTCCGTTTCGGGCGCCTTAGCCGCCGCGTGCGTTCTGTTTGCTGACTCGCGGGCAGTCGCGGGCCCCGGTACCGCTACGGCATTGGTGACCGGTGCCGATGCGAGCGGCCGCGGTTGCCGGTGCGCCTTGCGCGCCGCGTCGAAGGCTGTCAGGGGAAGCGGGGGCATCATTTCGGTCCCCGGCCGCCAGATCCATGAATCCAGCTCCGACTCCGCGATAAGCGCGTCGAGCTCGGACTGGTACCCGGACGACACGTCGGCCGGCACAACATAGAGCGCCGTACCGCGCTCGGCGTCGGTCAACAATGCCGTGGCGATTGGATGCTTCGCGGTCTGGTTGTACCGCAGGCACTTCTGGTACCGACGGGTGGCCAAGGCCTTCAGCAGCGTGATATCGGCGAGCGATTCGAACGGGATCCACGATTCGTTGGTCAGCATCATCGATACCTCCTGGGCGGTGGCGATACCGGCCGCTGACAGGCTCGCGGTGGCGATGACCATGAGGTGGGTGCCTTCCGTGACCGCCCAGATCTCGAGCTCCGACGCGAAGACTTTCTCGATCCGCTTCTTGGTCTTCTCGTCGACCATCAGGCCATAGTCGGGTAGATGCTTGATGACCAGCTTGAAGCCAAAGCGAGCGGTTGCGATTTCCTTGAGCTCACCGATCACCAGCACGAAGTGCGGCTTCCCGGACTCGGAAACAGAAATCCGGGCGAGATGCTCCGTGCGTCGCTGGGCGATGCGGTCCTTCTGGTCGCCGATGAACATCTCGGGGACGTACAGCATGTCCTCGAGGCTCATCTTCTTCGCGTTCTTGCCCGCAGCGGCCAACAGCAGATACTTGCGGATCACCGACCAGTTCCGCTTGCCGGCCATGGCCGGCGACCAGCGATTCAGGCCGGCCTGTTCCCAGAGGTAGTGCAGCAAACCCCGTAAGGTCAACTTCTTGCCATCCGTCTTGATGCTGTCAGGCTCGTCGCCAGAGGGCTCCGGCATCTCCCGCGCCGCGCCTTTCGCCAACGCGAAACCGAACTTAAGGGTGACCTCCCCGGACTCCGGATCCTCGACGATGGCCGATCCCTCTACATCGCCATAACCGCTCAGGCCGGGCGGCGTTTCGTACGAGTCGCAGCCGGGCTTGTGCTTCGCGCCGGTACCAGGCATACGCTTGACCTGATAGCGCCCCTCGAAGCGTGCGATGTACATCGGAATCGGCGGGGTCGAGCAGAGGCAGAGCGGACGTGTCTTCGCCTCGTGCGCAGCTGGCAGTTTCGCAAGGAAACTATTGCTTCCCGCCTCGTATTCCAACCCGTCCAATTCAAAGTTCTGCATGCCAGATCTCCTGGTTTAAACGGCGGCTGAGCGCTTCGCCAAGCCCCTCGAGAGCGCTTTGGCAGAGCAGGGCTCGGCTTCTCGGACGTCCAGGCCGCGCGCGCGGGCCTCGATCAGCAACTGAACGAGTTCCACGGCCTCGTCGACCGTCATGTCGCCGGCGATTGCAGCCGACACAATGCTGTGTGCGGTCACGGGTTTGCCGCTTCGAAACACCTGATTGGTCATGGGTTAGCTCCGGGATGGGGTGGCTCAATCACTGTCCGGCGGGACGTCGCCGAAGACGGTCCCGAGCGCGAGCGCACCGAGCAGTTCACGGGCGTAAGTGATCGACGGTATGGCGTTTCCAAAATAGGCATCAACGCCATACGGGTTCGTACACCACAGACCTTCGTCGCTGACGAAGTCGAACGAGTGGTCGCTGACGTCGACCGATTTGCCTGCGGCCAGCGCCTGCACGAAGGCTTCGGGCGTCGGAAGATCCAGCGCCGTCCAATCACCGGCTTCGATCGCCGCCTTCGTTTTGGAATGTCGCTCGTCGGCGGCCTTCTCTCGCGCCAGCTCGCTCTCGGCTTCAACCAAGGCCTCAGCCAGCTCAGTTTCCGCGTTGGCCTGGTCGACCCGCGCCCAGTCGACGGCACTTTCGAACGCGTCTCGCAACACGGGCACGTCGGCGAGCAACGGTGAACAGCCGATATCGTCGGCACCGACAAGGACGAGATCTCGGCCGAGATCGCTCGCCCCATAGCGTGCCCGTTTCAGGAGTGCGTCCCGCGCTTCGGATCCCTCATCGGTGGTGCAGATCGCCATCGCGTAGTCGACGCGAGCCTGCAGCGCGCGCTCGAAAGCAATCGGCACGTCAGGATTGCGAAGACCGATGCCCCTCACCACGTCCCGTCGAGCAGGAAGTTTCGAATTCATGGTGATCTCCTTGGTTACCAGACGAATCCAGCACCTACGCCGGCGGCCACGGTGCCGCGCGTATCGGTCGAGCCGTTCGCCTTCAGAATCCAGTGGCCGGCATACGTTGAAATGCCGAGCGCCATGGCGGACTGCCCGCCGTACGTCCCGCCCCCGATGGCCACCATGCTCTTTCCTGGCGCCGGCGCCTGGGGCAGACTAGCGATCGCGACAGCCGCGGCGATGCCGCCATTGGCGTCACGTCGGTCGTGTTCGATGCGGTTGCTCAGGTTCGTCACCGAGTCGTTCAGCTGCTGGACGTTGACGGCATCGGTCGGGGCCGTTCCGGCCGAGACATTGGCCAGTGTTCGCGTCGTACCGGTCGCCGAGTTGCCGATCGACACCGAATCGTCGCGATCGGCCACTGAACCGGCGCCCAGCGCCACGGCATTGGCGCCAGTTGTGCTCGCACCGCTGCCGACCGCGATCGAGCCGGTGCCTTGGGCAACGGCACCCACACCAAGTGCAACACTGCGATCGCCGGTGGCCACCGCATTGCTGCCGATAGCTGTCGCATCCGCGCCGGTTGCAACTGCACCGGCGCCGGTGCTGTTGAACGCAGCATATTTGAGGCTGCCCTGGCCGGGCTCGGGGAGGCTCTGGCTGAACCTCGACGGAAGGATCGCGCCAAGTCGGGCAGAAAGTGCATCAATCGCGCTGGTATTGGCGGCGACGTTCGCATTCGTGGCAAAGAGCTGAGCCCCGTTGACCGCATCCGCGCTGGTTGCTAATAACGCGCCGGGCGCCAGGTTATGGATGGTGACGGCCGCCCCGGCTCCGAGCCCTCCAAGCGTCACGCTGAGCTTCGTGGGATCGTCGTAAGACAGTGCGTTACCGGCGATCGTATTGACCGTACCGATAACCTGGTTCAACTGGCCGACATTGACCGCGTCGGTGGCGTTCACACCCGCTGCCACGCCGGAGATGCGGCGCGCGCCAGCCAGGCCGCTGACGTCGATGTTGGTGCCGCCGGTGCCGGCACCGATCGTAATGGCGCCGGCGCTCGAGCCGCCGTGTTGCTGCACGAGCCCGACGGTACCCGTTGCGAGCTGGCCAGCCAGGGCGGAGACGCTCTGGTTCGTCGCATACAGTTGCCGGCCCGAGACCGCGTCGGTGCTGCTCGCCGTCAAGGCCGCATCAGCGACGTTGGTCAGGGTGACGGGCGCACCTGCCGCGCCGAAGGTGACGCGCGTATGCGAGGCATCGTCGTAGACGACCGCGCTCGCGCCGAGCGCCCCGGCCTGAGACGCCACGCCCTGCAGCTGCTGGAGGTTGATCGCATCGGTGGCGTCCGTGCCGGCGGCCACGCCTTTGATCTGGCGCGCGCCCGCGGTGCCGGCGACGTCGAGCGCGGTGCCACCGGTGCCGGCGCCGATCGTAATCGTGCCGGTGCCGGCACCGCCGGCTTGCTGCACCAGGCCAATCGTGCCGGCCGTCAGTCCAGACTGAAGCGCGGCAATCGTCGCCCCGCCGTTGGCGACGCTGGTGGACAACGAGGCCACGGCGAAGCCCGTCGACGTTGACAGCGTTGCGATCGAGACCGCGTTGGCGCTGATCGCCTGGTTGGCGGTGTAGAGCTGCCGACCAGACACCGCGTCCGTGCTGGTGGCCGTCAGTGCCGCGTCTGCGACGTTGGTGAGCAGGACGGGCGATCCTGCGGAGGCGCCAAGCGTGACGCGCGAATGCATCGGGTCATCATAGGAGACTGCGCCGGCGCCCACGGCACCCACAGCGGCCGTTACGCCCTGCAGTTGCTGGAGGTTGACTGCATCGGTGGCGCTCGTGCCGGCGGCTACGCCCTTGATCTGCCGCGCGCCCGCAGTTCCGTCGACGTCGAGCGCGGTGCCGCCGGTGCTGGCGCCGATCGTAATCGTGTCGTTGCCGGCACCGCCGGACTGCTGAACCAGCCCGACTGTCCCGTTCGCAAGACTGGTCGCGATGGCTGATACGCCGACGTTGGCCGACGATAAGCCGGTCGACAGCGATGCCAGGCCATGGGAGACGCCGGTCGAGAGGGAAGAAAGCGCCGTGGTCGTGCTAGTCGACAGGCTCGCGATCGAGACGACGTTGCTGGCGATGCCCGTGGAAAGCGAGGACGCTGCCGCCAGCGTTGACGTCGACAGGGCAGCGATCGCGCCGACGTTTGCGTTCGTCGCCTGCTGGGCAGCATAGAGCTGCCGCCCCGTCACAGCGTCGGTGCTGCTCGCGTTCAACGACGCGTCCGCGAGGTTGGTCAGGGTCACCGGCGAACTTGATGCACCGAGCGTGACGCGGGTATGCGACGCGTCGTCATAGCTAACTGCGCTCGCGCCGATCGCGCCCGTCTGGCCCGCCACGCTCTGCAGCTGCTGCAGGTCGACCGCGTCGGTAGCGTCTGTGCCTGCAGCCACACCCTTAACCTGCCGCGCGCCCGCGTTGCCGGCGACGTTGAGCACCGTACCGCCGGTACCGGCGCCAATCGTGATCGCGCCCGCGCCGGCACCGCCTGCTTGCTGAACCAGACCAACGGTCCCTGCAGCCAGACCGGACTGCATTGCCGAGAGTGTCGCGCCGTCGTCAGCCAGACCAGTCGAAAGAGACGAGATCGATCGGCTTGTCGTAGTCGACAACGTCGCAATCGCGCTGGCCGTGCCTGTCGACAGACTTCCGATCGTTTGAGCTGTCGACGTCGACAGTGACGAGAGCCCTGCAGCCGTGCTCGTCGACAAGCTCGCGACCGTCGTGCCGATATCGGACAGACCGGTTGAGAGCGATCCCAAGCCCGATGCCGAGCTGCTCGACAGGCTCGTGATGCTGGCCGTGTTGCTTGCAAGGCCCGTCGACAGCGACGTGACAGCCTGCGCGGTCCCGGTCGATAACGAACCGATCGCGCTGGCCGCGCCGGTTGACAGGCTGCTGACCGTTTGAGCGGTCGACGTCGACAGTGACGAGAACCCTGCAGCCGTGCTCGTCGACAAGCTCGCGACCGTCGTGCCGACGTCGGACAGCCCAGTTGAGAGCGAACCAAAGCCTGATGCCGTACTGCTCGACAGACTCGTGATGTTGGCCGTGTTGCTTGCCAGGCCCGTTGACAGCGACGTGACAGCCTGCGCGGTCCCGGTCGATAACGAACCGATCGCGCTGGCCGCGCCGGTTGACAGGCTGCTGACCGTTTGAGCGGTCGACGTCGACAGTGACGAGAACCCTGCAGCCGTGCTCATCGACAAGCTCGCGACCGTCGTGCCGACGTCGGACAGCCCAGTTGAGAGCGAACCAAAGCCTGATGCCGTACTGCTCGACAGACTCGTGATGTTGGCCGTGTTGCTTGCCAGGCCCGTTGACAGTGACGTGGCCGACTGCGCAATACCGGTCGACAAGCTGGCCAACGCCGTACCGGCGCCGGCCACGCTGGTTGAGAGCGAACCTACGCTTGATGCTGCGCTGCTCGACAGGCTCGTGACGTTGGCCGTGTTGCTCGAGAGCCCTGTCGATAGCGACGACAAAGATTGTGAGGCGGTGGTTGACAGCGTAGCGAGTCCGGAAGAGACGGCGGCAACTCCTGTGGCATTGTTGGCGGTCGCAGTCGACAGCGACGTCACGGACTGACTCGTCGACGTAGAGAGACTCCCAACTGCCTGTCCCATTTGATAGAGCTCGGATCCGTTGACGGCGTCGAGACTTGTTGCACTAACGGCGCCGGCGGCAACATTAGTCAGTTGCCTCGGACTTTGCGGCGCACCGAAACTCACCACCCCGTTGGACGTTGATCCCGCCACCGAGTAGTTCTCACCAGCAATACCGAAGCTACTTAGCGGGTGCGCGGCGCCGGTCGTGGATCCCGATCCGATTGCGACATCCTGCGAATTGTTCGCGACGGCGCCGGTTCCGATCGCGACGGAACCATTGCCCGCAGCAGTGGCGGCGAAACCCATTGCCGCTGCATTCGTACCGGCCGCCGTCGTATTGCCGACCGCTACCGCATTCGTCTGCGCGGTGCTGGACGTCCCGAGCACGATCGAATCGGCGCCGGCCGCCGTCGACGCGTAACCGAAGCTCAACGAGCGCGGCCCGGCAGAGGTAACCGCCGTGCCGATCGCAACGGAATAATCGCCAGAGGCAACGGCACCATTCCCATCTGAAAGCGCACCGTCTCCGGACGTCTGAGCATGCACTGGACCAGCCATCGATGCGATCGCCGCGGCGATCGCGATCGATAAACCGCTTGGTGTAGGGCGTTTCGAAAATTTCATTACAATCCCCGCTTAACAACGAGTGCCCGGTCTACGGGACGTTTACGCCTGCGCTCGCGCAGGACCTGGAGCCCTCTGTTCCTGTCCTCCGCCAAGATTCCGGGAACAGAGGGGGTTTCTTTCGGCAACATCGCCATCGATCTGACGGCGCTGCCTTTGGTGAATCTCAAGCTCGGCACCCTCGAAGGCGTCGCGCAGCATCGGGATATCGGCAATCAGAGGAGGACATTCCCCGTCATGGTCGCTAGCGCACGCTCGAGCGAGTGCTATCGCGTGTTGCCGACCGGTATGGAGGTAGTTGAACCACGCTGGCGAACCGGGGTCTGTCGTACGGACCGCATAGGCGTACTGGATACGCGCCTCGAGCGCCCGCGAGAAGCGAGAAAGGACGGCCGTCATCGCAACGCCTCCGACTGCGACAGCAGTGCAGCAGCAATCACTGGAAAGGTCCGCTGCATCGGCGGATAGCAGATCTGGTTGATTGCACAGCCTTGATAGGTCACCGTGAGGCCGAACATCTCGCTAGCATTGACCGGCACACGCAACGTCACTTCCCGCTCGAACACCTCAACCGGACGCCCAGAGCTCGGATCAGCGACGACCTTGCCGGCGCCGTGCTGAATTGCACCGAGGTGCGCGCGGCCGTCGTCACTCGCGACCCGGAAGCGGTCGCCGTAAAGTCGGTAACCGTCGGCGACCGCAAAATGGAGGACGACAGCGCCACGTTCTTCGGTCATGCGAACGCGGAACGCTTGCTCCGGCGACAGAAACTCCTGCGCGCGTGCCTGGCGAGCAAGGACACCGCCAACGATCCACGCAAGCAACGCCACCAACACGGCCACTACGAAGCCGCGCAGAACGCGAGTTCGACCGGTCATCGCGCACCTCGCTGCTTCCACGCCGATTCAGTGCGGGCGAGACCGTGCAAGACCGGCAGCGCCAGTAGGCTCCAGAAGTACAACGTTGCGCCGGCTACCATTCCGTCGAAACACAAGTCGAAAGCCGATTCCGCCAACCCGGCCGCCGGCGAATCGAAGTTCCCGACGATCACGATCATCAACAGCATGCAAATGAGATAGACATACATGCCGAAACGGTGCAAACCGCGCTGCGCGCGACGTAGTGCGCTCCACGTTCCACGACGAGTGCACGTCGAACGTACAGCCGGCAAGAACAGTAGCGCCGTAACAATCGCGGCGATGAACACGGGCTCCGTGCTATTCCAGAATCCGAGCGCATCAAGGTAAGCAATAGGCGCGATCAGTAACCACGTAACGACCGCCAACACGCCGAGCATGATTCGCACATGTCGACGATGAACGGGGGGTCAAGGGGACGCGTATGCATACGGCTTTCTCCTTTACATGCCGCGTATTTGTCCAATTCCATCGTGGTGTTCAGTTCGCATGCCCACTGACCAAAAAGCGCAGGGCGTCCTGACTGCCTGCCGCCGCGGCTCGACGCATGAGTTGCATGCCGCTTTCCTGATCCGTATCGGTCGCCGCCGTGGTGTGGCCGAAACCCGCGTGCTTTTGCAGGTGCATGCGAGCAACCAGGTACATCGCTGTCGGTTCGCCAGCGTCCGACTCGGCCTGGAGCAAGCCCGGATAGTCGCGATTGAAATGAACGGCAAGCCATGTACCGGCGGAACGATTTCCGCCTTTCAGCGCGGCCTCAATGGCAGGTCGCATGTCGAGGTACTCGCGCGAGCGAGCCCAGGACTGCAAGGGCCCGTTTGTGCCGGTGATGGAAAACAGGCAAGCCGCCGCCGCAAGCGCGACCGCCGCGCCCTTCAGCGTGCGTTGGGCAGAGGGGTCCGGATTGGTCAGGATCAACGTGCCTTCTGGCCAGGTGATCGAGGCTGCAGCTCGCCGGCGCTCGATGAAAGATGCGCGATATCGATTCATTACGGGTGCCTCTACAGAAACGCGAGATCGGGGAAAAAGACCAGCCGGCAAGCCGGCTGGCGTCAAAGGGAAGGCGCAAGGTAAGGAACAGCACCTTCCCGCCACTAAATTGCGATCAGGCAGGCGCTACTGGCCGATGCCTCCCTTGGCCACGTCGGTGGTCTCGGCAAACGTGTATTTCTTGACGACCCCGCTGTCGTCGAACAGCACTGTCAACGTCTTCTTCCGCACGTCAGCGCCATGTGCAAACGCACCGACGATCGGGACGAAGTTGATAGCGTGCGGCGTGGCGTGCGCCAGCTCGTATGTCCAGATCTCGAGACCCGAATCGGTGAATGTGGTCTTGTTCGGCGAACCGAAAGCATCCTGAACGTCCTGCTTCGTGCTCTTGCCCTGCTGGATTTGGGCCTGAACGCTTGATTGCGTCGCGGATTCGAGGTGCTCGTTGCCAGTGGTGGCGCAACCGACAAGTAACGAAGTGGCCGACAAGGCGACGATCAGGAGCGTGTTCTTAGTGAATTTCATGGTCTTCCTCTTGGTGTAATCAACAGTCAAAAATGGCGGTGATTCGTTGCTGGCCTAATACAGGCGGCCGGATCGCTCCGCTTCACATACAGTGCGATACCAGTCGTCCATGTGGCGCCTGACCTGCAGCTCGACGTAGCTGATGTACGGTCGCCACCACGCGTAGAACAGCGAAGCGACGAGGCCGGCGAACGCGTACATCGGCAGCGCCGCGCGCGGCTCGACGACGATCGGGTAGTCCAGGTGGAATCCGTTGGAGATCAGTCGCCCCCAGAGCAACAACGCTGGTGCCCATGCCAACCAGCACAGCGCGAGCCCCTGCACGACGTAACGCGTCGCCCAATCGGCTTCGATACGCAGCAGTCTCGGACTGGTCCACAGCCGACGGCGAATGTGTCGGCGTTCGGCCAGATAGAGCCGCGAAAAATGCGGAACGGGACGCACACGTCGGGGGCCATCGAAAATAGACATGGCGGCCCCTATCGCTCGATGGAAAGCTGGTGGTCGTGTGACCGGTCTGCGCGTTCCGCTTCGTGATCGCGCTCCCTGACCTGGTGCAGCGCGCTATCCGGCGAATACTGAATCGCGACCTGCTCGCCGACCTCCACCTCGCGGGACAATCGATCGCGCGGATAGACGATGCCAACGGTCTGACCGATCTTGACCAGCGAGTGGTGCGTCGAATTGGCGAGCACCTCGCCGCGGTAGTGGCGCTCCAGCTGCTGCGCATCGCGCAGAATCAGGTTGTGGTGATCGCCGGCCAGGCCGATCGCCCGGCGCGAAACATCGTCCGGCACGTCCCCCTCGGGTAGCTGGCCGCGATGGATCTGCTCGGATAGGTTGGCGCGTTCGATTTCACTGTGGGGAACCGTGCTGATCGACGTCCGCGTTTCGAGGTGGTGGTAGGCCGCGTCGAGCTCGGGGAAAAGGGCGAGCGCCTGGTCACGGCCCAGCGTGTCGAACGCGCGGCCGCGCTCCGCGTCGCGTGCGTGGTCTACGGTACGCCGGCGCGGCGGGCGCGCCGTATCGACTTCGACCTCCGTCTTTGCCTGGTCCGGTTGGTGTGCAGGCGGCAGAATGGCCCGTTCGCGTACCGGCTCTATGCCGCCCGGATCGACGACGACCACACGACCGTCCACGATGCCCAGATTGTCGACGCCCTGATCGCTCCAGTGGTATCCGCGCTGACGAAGCGCGTCGGCCGTGCGCGCGACGTCGGCCGATGTCACGCCTCGCATATCGGCGCGGGGCATGATTTCGTATCGCAGATTGCCTTCGGTGCCGCTCGCCACCGCCTGCAAGACCTCGGGAATTTTTGGCCGAACGGCAAGATCGCCGGTTCCGAGCCGCACCACATGCTTGTCGTCGGCCGCCAGCACGACCGACGACGCGCCGGCGTCCAGCGGCGTCAGGTCAGTCATCCCGTGCGA
The DNA here is from genome assembly GCF_014211915.1 of Burkholderia cenocepacia. Lineage (NCBI taxonomy): Bacteria > Pseudomonadati > Pseudomonadota > Betaproteobacteria > Burkholderiales > Burkholderiaceae > Burkholderia > Burkholderia cenocepacia. The sequence goes on from NZ_CP060042.1 coordinate 106,416, forward strand.
GCGAAGCCTAGCCTCGAGGGCGGGCAGATGGCGCGACGCAGCGATTTCCTCGGCGACCGGATCGGGGAAGTGGCCACCGAGGTTCGGCACGTCACGTGTCATGGACCGGAGGACGTCGCGCAAGCCGCGCTCCGGTGCCGGCCGCGCATCCGCAGACGCTCCGTTGACCAGTGCTTGCGCATCCCTCTCCGGGACGCGTAGCGCCTGCTCACGACGCAGCGAGATGTCGGCAATCTCCGGCGCCGGCGCGCCTCGCCCTGTACGAGCGTCACGAATGTCATCGAGCATTTGAACGTGATGGGCTATGTCGTCGCGGGTCATCGGACGTTCGCGCTCATGCACGATCGACGCCGCGGCCGCTTGCGGCTCGCGCCATTCACCCTGATGCAGTTCGTTGCGGTATATCTCACGGTGATGCCGATCGACGATCAGGATTCGATCCACTGCCTTCTCACGCTCGAGCAACGCGACCGCTTCCACCATGCCGGCATACGCCTGGTCGTGCTGCTCGCGATTGACCACCCGTCCCACGCCCGTCGTCGCGATTTCGCGCTCGGTACGCATCTGCGCACGCGTAAGCGACACGTCCGCTGGCATGGCCACGCCCCGAACCTCCAGCGTGTAACCGCGGTCCTTGAGCCGCCGCGCCAGATTGCGCAGGCTATCGGGGTTGCGCATCGTCCCGTCGACCACAAGATCACGCCGCGCTTCGGATGCGGCCGTGGTTAGCCGGCCCGCCCACCGGCCGGCATCGGCATGCGTCAGGTCGGCTGCATGTTGCGGATCCTCGCGAAGAAGCCGGCTGTACTGCGGCAGGTTCTCCCTCATGCGATCGGCGTCGATCAGAACGGCACCACCGCGCTCGTTGAGCTCGCCCATCGCCTGACGCGCGAGGGCCGTCTTGCCGGCACCGGGCTGGCCGCCGATGAGGATCGCCTTCGGCTCGGCCTGCTCGCGGCTACCGGCGATCGCCTCGCGCTCCACGCGCGCATACGCGCGCTGCATCAAGACATCCGGAATAGTGTCCATGATGGGCTCCGGAGTCAGGCGTGACCGATGTTCAATCGACGGGCACGCAGGCCGTAGACGTCAAGCGCACGAGCGATCGCGGCCGCATCATCCGGATGCAGCGCATCGCGAGCAGCAACCAGAGTCTTGCGCTCCGCGTCCGCTATAGCGATGCACTCCGCGTCCGGCTTGCTGCGCGACTCCTCTTCAGCGATGACGGCGACATAGTGGGCGATCAGCTGCCCGATCGTCTGGCAGGCGACTTCGTAATCGACATGAGGCATCGTGTTCTCCATTAAAAAGTTCGGCTTACGCGCGTGGTTGCCGGGTCAAACACCTGGGTAAGGCTTCGATTCATTCCATAGGTGCGCCCACGCGGCGCGCACGGCTGCGGCGACCGTGGCGTGATGCCAGATGACGAGGACGTTTTCAGCGTTGTGATTGGCACCGGCCTGCGTATAGTTCATCGAGCCTGTCTGGGTCGTCTCGCTATCGGCCACGATGAACTTGTCGTGCATGAGCGGTACGGCCATGTCGATGCGAACCGGTATTCCGGCCGCGACGAGATCCGCGAGCTTCGAGCCGCGGCCGTCAAGCTGGGAGCGGTCGAGGACGACACGGACCTGCACACCAGCGTGGGCGCGCTCGATCAGGTGGGTAACGATGCGGCGATTGGTGAGCTCGTAAGCGGCGACGTCGAGCTCCGACTGCGCGCTGTCGATCACGCTCAGCACGAGCGCCTCGGCCTGGCCGTCGGGTGAAGTCGCGAATTGGACGGAGGCGCGGTCGCCAGGGCCTGCGCTTTCTGAATGTGAGGAGTTGTCGGCTGGGTGCTTCAGAGAGCTCGCAAAATGCCCAACGGACGACGACAAATTGCCGAGATCCGGCGTCGGGCCGTCATGCAGCACGTAGTAGCCGACACCGGCCGTGATCGCGAGGAAGAGGAGAAACTTCATGCCAACCTCCCGACGTGGGAGGCGTGGCCATCCGCTGAATAGGAGCGGGCGCAGGCGTCGTCGCCGTGCACCGAGGCGCAAGCAGCAAGAAGCAGGGCAGGAAACGTGAGCGCGGCCAGACGCACTCGACTCACCGTCGAGATCGCGCTAATTAAAGACGTAAATGAATTGACACCACGACGAATTAATTCATCAAGGATTAACTTGCCAGTACGCAAAATCAGGCGTAACGTCAACACTAATTGCGTACGGGGACGCTCATCATGGACTATGTGCTTGCGAATTTCATGGCGATAATGGCAGCAGTGATTTTCTCGGTTCTCACGTCGTTTATTGCATCGCGCAGTGGCCGATTGATTTACCGGAAAATCATGTGGGGCTACCTGACCACGCTCCTGGTTGCGGCCATCGTGATTACGGTAATGCAGCTGCCCTTTACCATTTTGGCTTTTGGCGCTCTCTTTTCCTGCATCTTCGGCGTGTTCGCCCAATTGGGCGTTGCAGTCAAGCTTGGCCATCTCATCATGACCGGCGCGCACTATGATGACGGCTGGAACACCGCTCGTTCGAGCAACAATGCAAGCAGCGACCTCTCGAACGATTGGTTTTGGAGAGACCAAAGAAATCAGATGAGTCATAGCGATTGGCGTCATTGATTGGGGAATTGCCGTCCGGGGCCGCAAGGCCCCTTTTTCATTGGTTGTCGGGATCATCGCTTGCAACGCCCGCGCTCGGGAGCGACTTGACTCCACGTGCGTCATCTGCAGAACCGCGTCCTAGTCGACTCGCCGAAACCAGAACGCTCGGGGAAGTGGCCGCGCCGCTTACCGCCGAGTCGTCGTGCGGAGCAGATGCGTCGGCGCCGACGGTTGCGGCATCGAGGTAAAGCGAGGGTGTCGGTGGCAAGGCATCCCCTGCAGCAGATGACCCGCCTGGCGTGCGATCGATCTGCACCTTTCTGTCGACGCCACCGACTTCTGACCCGACGCTTGCGAGGCCGATGCCACCGGACGTCGAACTTCTCCGGCCAACTGTTTCAGGCGCAATAGGCGCCGGCGTAGCCTGCTCCTGACCAGCGTTTGCTGGTTTGACGTTGTCGACTCGTGAACCAGAGTTGCCAGCCGTCGTTCCAGGAGCCATGACTGAGACCCCGCCGCTACGCTTCATTGATGCGGTCGGCAAGCTACTTCCCCGACTTCCATCGTCAACCACCCGGCGACCCCGTATCGAGCCGACGGGCGGCGCTACAGCTTCTTGATCAGGGCTGGATAGCTCCGGAGACGGCCGGCTGTATGTCACGTCAGGAGCATCGGGCACTCGATGATCACTCTGCCGATGTGACATGTGGTCATTGCCGGCCGGCAGAGTCACGATCCTGAAGTCAGATTCGGACAGGCGCGGTTGAGTCGCGGGCCAGCCCGTGCCGGTTTCCGCCGCTCGAGCGGCTTCAAGAGTCGGGCCATTTCCCGTAGTTCGCGGACGTAGGAAGTTTTCAATTGGTGCCGAGGTGGACGTTGTTCCAGCCGGCCCGCTCGGCTGAATCGAGTTCACCCATGCCGACAGGGGCCCCTTGCTATCGGAAGCTGACGGCGCCACGGGCGGAGAGGAAAGCGAGCGGCCCGGCGCCCGCTCGGGCGTCATGAGCGGCTTGTTGTCGGCCGACGGATCGACGTGGTCACGCACCTGCTTGATCGGCGCGGCGGACTCGCTTGCGACCCGTTGCTGCGTAACATCCACACGGTGCTGTGCGGCGGTCACGATTTGGGGCATCGGCGTCGCAACATCCAGGGGTGTCGTATCCACTGGTCCAACCGCACCTGCAAATCGCCGGAACGACGCGGGGGCACTTGCACCAACGCCGGACTGGTTGCGTTGGTCCTGGCGAACGACGTCGATGCCGCTCGCAGGGAGAGTAGACCCATCACGAGCCGTGGTCGGCAACGTCGAGTTGCGCGAAACGATGTCGCGCATCGCTGCATCTTGGGCGACCAGCTGAGCGATCTGCGGGGACGGCAACGTCATCAGCTGGCTGTATCGCATACCGTTGCGCGCAGCGACCGCCTGCAGGTTCTCAGGCGTCATCAGGTTGGTCGAGGTATCTACGCGCGAAACCACTTGCGTCGATCCGCGCTGGCGCACGTCTGCGCTGCGAGTGAGATCCGCTGCAACGCGGGAGCCGGACGAAACCTGGTCCGTCAGAGACGCCGACCGGTCGCTGCGAACGTGCTGCCCGGACTCCATTCCGGTGGAGTCGTTGTGCATCTGCGAGCCTTCGTGAGAGACGTTATCGCTCTCGGTGTAGGCGGCCAAACTACTGTTTTGATCGACGAATTTTTGTGCGTCAGAATTCCGCCAAGACTTCGTATATCCGCCTTCGCCCGAAACATCGAGACCAAACTTCAGACTCGACTGCCCTTTCCCCGTGCCGCCGCCATTTGCATAATCCGCAGCCCGCACCTTCGATCGATACGCATCCCGAATCGCTTGAACTTCGTTCGGCGATTTTCCAAGTGACTCGGCCTTGCGAGCGAGTTTGTCTTCTTCTGCTTGGTTAAAAAGAGGCGAGTTCGAGACCGGATTGCTACTTCCTTGCCGACCATTGCCGGAAGGCCCACGCCCGCTACCACCGGCTGAGCCGCCGCCTCCACCGCCGGCGTTGCCGGATGGCGCCCCATCCTCGCCAAACGACTTGGCAAAGCCGCCACCAAGCATGATCGAACCTTTGGCTCCTGCAGAAGTTGTACCGTCGACGGAGTGTGACTGATCTATCGCATATTGCTGATCATGTGCGGTCCGCCGCTCACCTGTTTGGCTAGACGAGGCCCGCGTACCCGAGCTGGAATCGTCGGACAGGCGCTGTGAGCTTCCACGCTCCTGGCTGCTCGAGACGCTGTTCGTGCTGGACGCAAGCTGCTCCCGCCCAGCGAACGTGGAATTCGTTCGGTTTGCCGCGACACCCGTCGAGGTGTCGGTGCCGAGCGACCGCTCGAACGCATCCTGGGAGGTTGCCGAAACGCCGAGGCTGTTCTGAAACTCGGTGCGAGCGATCAGGCCATTTGCAAAGTTCGTGAAGGCCGAGCCGGTCCCGGTATCGACGTTCATCGACCCGGTGCGCGACTGCACAGTGTTGTCGTACTTGTTCGCCGAGGTCACGTTGCGCGACGCGTTATCGATCGACGACGAATCCATGTGCACGTTGCCGATGTTTTCGTCGCCCTGAGCCTGCTGGCCGCCGATCTGTTGAGCAGAGCCGGTCAGCGCGCCGCTCAGTTGAGAAAACGCACCGACAACGCCGGCCGACGCGAAATTCAGCAACATCCACGCAAGGGGTGGCGTAATAATCACCATGTATCCAAGCAGCGCCTGCTCGTCGAGCAACGTCTGCCCGAACTTCGCCGCCATCCCGAACGGCACGCCGGCCTGCAGCGACATCGAGCGCATCTCATGGCTCAGGTGGATCAGCGACAGCCCGTTGATGACCGCGAAGAGCATCGGCCAGATAGATACCCACGCCACCGTCTTCGCGTACATCGCGAGGATTCGCTTGGCCCCATCCGCGCCGCTAATCAAGCAGAGCACCAGAATGAGCGGGAAAACCGCATAGATAATCGCTTCGGCATAGTTGCGAACAGTCGGCAGCGTGTTCTTGGCCAGAATCGCCATGGAGGCAAGCGAACCGTTCGTCGCCACCGCAGCCTGGGCCGAACTCATCAACGCATTGACCTCTGCCACGCGCGCCGGATCGTTCAGCATCGCGGGCAGCTCCGCGCCCGCCTGACGCCATACGTTGTTGAACATTGCCTGTCGTAGCGCCGAGGACGCGTTCTGCGACGACTGGAGGATGAAGCCGTACGAATCTCCGATCGCGTTGACGAACTCCGCCTTCGCCATGGAGGGGTCGGCGATCTCCGGATACATCTCGCTGCCATACATCTGCTCGGCCGCTTGCTCAGCGTCCTGTACGCGCAGCAGCAACAAAGTGCCGGTCGCGGAACACGTGTCCGTCGTAGGGTTCGCGGTAAGGGTGTTCGTCGTCACGTATCGTGCAGGGCTCGTCGACGTGAACACGGTATTGAAGGGGTCCGTGCCGTTCATGATCGTCTTCGGATCAATTGCGCCGTCCTGGATATCGTAGACCGTGCACTCCTTGAAGAACTGAATAAGGTCGGCGTGCAGCCCCGGATCAGTGATTTCAGCCTTGTTCACCTTCTGCAGCACGGAGATGCCGAAACCCACATCGCCCTTTTTCAGGGTCAGCGTATCCGGCACCGAAAAGATCGTTTCGTACGACTGCGTCAGCACGTGAGAGATGAGCGTGAAGCTCTGGGCAACGGCGGCGAGATACGCGGGGACGTGATCCACCTCCCGAGTCGGCTGCACGTTGTTGACGTCGGTGATGAACACGTTCTCAATAGGCAGCAACAGCAGCTGCGTCATCAGCATCGCGGCGGCGAACCAGCGGAAGATCTCGTAGCCTTTCCGACCGATCGCGACAATCGTCCAGATCACCACCCCGCACAACAGCGTGTAGCGGATGAGACCTGTCCAGGTGCCGCTACCCATGAAAGACGCGATACCCTGCATGACGAAGTACAAAGTATCGACGTTCCCATAGGTGTCGATTTCCATGTTCATTGCGTGCTCCCGCCGTTCAACGTCTGGCCGAACGCCAACGAGTTCCGAAGCGAAGACGACACATTCGCGTGCACGGCACGCTCGATCGACTGGAGTTGCTCGACCAGCTGCCACGCGTTCGACGTCTGGCTGAAGGCTTGCATCACGACGCTGCGTGCTTCCGATTCCACCGTGTCGATGTTGGTATTGAGCTTCGTGGCCTCGTCGAGCAGCGACGTGCTGGATTTCACGGTGCCGTAACGCGCGATTGCCCGGCGGAGGTCTTCAGCAGATCCGTGGATGTAGGCCTCGGCGTACTTGGCCGCGATCAGCGACTGGTAGGTGCTCAACAGTTGGTCGGCCAGAGACGAATTGTTCAGGCGCGTGCCGACCGCGATCATTTTGTAGACCGGCAGGTCGGTCATGCTCAGGAACCGAAACGTGTCTGCCGGGTTCGGGATCGCGGAGCGCGATGCGATCGCATCCGTGATTACCTGCAGCTTTTGCTGTACGAGCGTACGGAAGGGGGTGTATCCAATTTCCTGCACTGACGGATTCAGGCACTTCGTCGTCTCGTCGCACACGTACACCTGAATCGTGGTGCCGCTGTTCGCAGCGGGATCGTTACCGACGAGCTCCTGCACCGTGAGGCTACCGATTCGGGGCAGGAATACAGGATTCACCTCCGTGCCGCCAGAATCCGACGGGTCGGGGAAGATGACCGTCCCCACCAGCGACATCAGGAATTCGCGATCCGACGTGCTCAGGTCCGGCAGCTGCTGCAGTGCCTGCCACGTCACATTCCCGTACGGCTGCTTGGCCGCGAGATTGGAATCCGACGCAGTCGCCGTGTTGATCGTCTGCGCCGCCTGCGCCGAGCTGTTTCCGGTATTTGTCCAGGCATCGGTCATATCCGAATACAGGTTCGTGAATGGCCCGAGCGTGTCGGCGAGGTTTGCCTGCTCTTTTTTCCACGCAACAGGCGTCACCGCATTGACGATGCCCTCCGCGGCCTGGCACGAGTCGATGTTCATCCGGTTGACGTCGCGCACGATGGCCTGCAGGGACTGCATGACGTTGTCGCAGGTCGGGCAGAGGTTCTGTAAGGCGAGCTTGAATGCGTAGCCCAACGCGTTCGAGCCGATGTTGCGCAGCAGCGCGACAAATTGTTCTTTGTTGATGAAGCTGAACCCGCCGGTGAACAAGTCGATCCCGCCGCAACCCGCTCCCCATTCCGGGGCCGTGACGCTCGCGAGCTGGTAAGTCTTGTGTGGCGTGCGCATGAACACGCTTCCGCCGCTGTACATATCCATCGTCTCGCCCTGCAACGCCCGCGGGCTCGATACGTTGCCCATGGCGTTGATAGAGTCGAAGACCTGCTGCATCGACATCGCCTGCGTACAGACCGGGGCGATGGCAAACACTGCAGCCGTCATTGCGACAATCCAGCGTGTCGGTTTCATCAGAAAAGCTCCCCAGGCTGCGAGGCAGTGAGAACGAAGATTCGGTCGATGATGTCCTGGAGGGACATCGTTCCCGAGCCGATCATCGCGTGGTCGCCGGTCTCTTTCGACGCGATGAAGAGGGCGGGCACCTGCTGGACGCCCCAGACCGACGCCTGCCCGTGGTCAGGCGTCGGGTTCGGAAACTCGCCAATGCCTCGCCCGTCCAGAGAGACCGGCAGCACGTCAATGCCATAGCGCTGCGCGAGCAGCACAATCGTCGGGGCCATCGCATGGCAGTACGGGCAGTCCGAGCGGAAGAAGAAAATCAGGCCGTGCTTCTGCGCGAGCGCACGTAGCTGCCCGTCCTGGTCGGAATCCCGGGTCCGGTCGTAGGTATGGACAGCGACGTTGTTGGTCGGACGCTTGAGCGAGTAATCGAGGCTCGGGTTCTGCCATACGACGCGGCGCCATTGATCGGCGAAGACAGCGCTCTTTTGCTGGACGTACTCCCAGAGCTTGATGTACTCCTTGATGTGCTCGGGCGTCGGGTCCATGTTCGCGACGTCGAGTCGGTGCTTCAGCGCCTCGCGCATCTCATCGGCGGACTTGATCTGGTCGAAGTCGTCGGAATCGGTTGGCTTGGCCGCGCTCGCACCTGCCGGCGCCGCAGGCTTGTCGTCGTCGCAGTACCAATTGAATTTCTCCTGCCCGTCGCAGCTCCAGGCGGACTTGTAGTCCAACCCATCGGCGTGTGCGATCGGCGACACCAGTAGCGCTGCAGGAAGCAGGACCGCTACCGCGAGCCCGAATCCACGGAATGCGCTCATGGCCTGCTCCGCTGCGCGTCGACGTCATAGCCGGCGTCCATCAATTGGCCGAGTGCCTGCTCGAGTTGCACTTCCGCGAAACCCAGAGACTGCGCAGCCTTGACCTGTTCTGCCGCATCGGCTTGATGCCGCCGCCCTCCGAGAATCCAAAAGAATTGGCTTCGGGCCTTGGGCTTGTGCAACACCGCCGCCGCGCCCATAAACGCCCGACGTGCGTTCCGCCAGGCGAAAGCCGCGCCAACTACGTTCGAAATGCAATGTCGCTGATATGCAGCAAGCTCGATCAACTCGTCATCGCGCTGCGCGTGAGGCGGTTCGGCAGGAGGCTGGCTGTCGTGCTGCCAGCCGGCCCCTGTCGACGCCGACGAAGGTGCCGCCGGGATACTGACGACACCGCTCACTGGCCGAGCCGGTTTGTCCCACTTTGGGGTCGACCATGGCGCACCGGAGAAATGATGCTTCTGGAAGGCTGCGAGGAGCGCGGCATGGTCGCCGCCCAGGGAACCTGCGATCTCCTTCAGACGGTCGAGGTTGTCGCTTCCATTCCGATATACCCGGGAATCGTCTGAGTAACCGAAAAACCAGTCGTGCCGATCGAGCATGTCGTAAAACTGTTCGATCGCGGGACGGTGGATCGGCCCCGCCGAGCTCAGCGGCGTCCCGTCAGACAAGTCGACCGGATCCGCGACCGCGTCGTCATCGAGCTCGATCGTCGTACCGGGCGCCGGCGCCGATCCGTCGACAACAACGAAGCTGCCTTGCCCCGTGACCTGATCGTAGTTCGTCACGCAAACATCTGCGATCGCGTCCTCGAGCAACACGGAAATGGCTTCGCGCGACGGCGCGGCGCCGCGCGTTACCCGGAAGGTCGCGCGGTCACTGCCGGCGCCAGCAAAAAGATGGCTCGGCAAGTCGGGCGCCGGCGCGGCGCGCATGCTGGTGATCGTAATCTGCAGTCTCACTTCACCTCTCCTTCGCGGCTTGCGCGACTACGCTCGGCACGCTGCCGTCCGATCGAATCGAGGTGTGTGCGCAACGCGAGAGGCGCGGGCGGAGACCAGACGAGGTCCGCAGCAAGCGTAATGGCGGCAGCAACGAGCCACGCGACGAACAAGCCGTGACCAACCCGACGAGCGAGCGTAGCGACGGGAACGTCATCAGTCCGCCAGTGCATACAAATGGCCGACGGCGAATACTGAGCCGCGGTATCGGCACATGTCCGCAGTCGGATCGTGTCCGGATTCGTGCCGCTTCCAGCAGCCTGTTCGAGCACGGTCGCTGCCATACCCGTGAACGACCCGAGGTTGAGAACTGCGAGCCCGGCGACTGGGACGGCCGCCGGCACAACGACGAAAGCCACGAAGAGGCGCCGCACGTAGCAGGGAAGGCTGGCCCGCAGCGCCTGGGCCCAGTCGGAGCGGGAACGCGAAGGGGGAAACATGCTTTCGATGGACATTTCAACGCTCCTGCGTCGTGAGGGTTTTGAAATCTGCAACCAGTGGCCGGTCCTGCGTCACGGTGTATCTCCCGCGGGTTGCGACGGCGCCGCCGGCGTCAGGCCAATCGGCGGGACCTGATCGCGGCAATAGTTCATCTTCACGTCCAGGCGGCCGCTGGCTTCGCCCGCCTCGGTCTGGACGCCGCGGACGTCGAACAGCACGTCCAGACGCTTGCAGCCCGGCCGCGGCAAGTCGCCGATCGACCGAGCCGTGACGTAGACCGGGCCGTTGGCGTGCAGCTTGGTGATAAGTGAACCCGCAACGGGTCCACGCAGCGCGCCAAACGCTGACCCGTGATCAATCGCGTCGATGAGAACCGCACTGAATTCGTCGTAGCTACCGCCGAAAGCCGCGGCCGGCAGCGCAAAAATCGCAGTAGCAAACGCAGCGGAGACAAGGCGCATCATTGGGATACCCCTTTTCCGCTTCCGATCGATTGCCGCACGCGCTGCAGAATCGCGTCCTCGTCGACGGCCTTGGACTGGATCGAATTGACGAACTCGGTAAAGTCGATATTCGAAAAATCGATACGCTGGAGTTGGTCGGCCGTGAAGCCACCGCAGCCGGCGAAGGGGATGCCGAGTTGCGCCTTGCCTTGCTGGTTGACAAGCTTCGCGATCAACGAGTTGAAACAGCAGTAGCTCTTCTTTTCCTCGACGCACACGCCGAGCACGCGCTTGGAGCAGCCCTGGTTGTACTGGACACAGAGGTTCTGGCCACGCTTCAGACTGAGCACCTGCTCGTCAGGGGAACATGCGAGCCACATCTGGATCAGCTGCGCAGCGATCTCGGCCGCGAATACGTACGGATTGAAATCTGCAAGCTGAACACCATTGGTGAGGGAGAACGAAAAACTAAAGCCGTAGGCACCAAAGGTTCCGGAGGTAGACAACGCCCTGTCCGCCCATGCGCCCATCTGCAAGAGACCAGAGTTCACGATCGAGCTATCGACCGTTTCGTACAGCTGGTCAAAGACATACTTCGACCCTAACGCGATGCCCTGCTTCGCCGCCGTTCCGCCAACCGACAGTCCAGCGCTGACCGCGGCGCTTCCGATCGCGTTGTTCGAGTAAGCGGCGCCGCCGCCGTTGCTGGTGCAGCAGCTCTTGATCTCGAGGCCGCCCAGCACCTTGATCGAGCAGCTGCTGTCGTAGCCTTTGAAAATGTTCACGTTACCGCCACCGACACCGTAGGCGCCGGCTTCGCGCCCGGTTTCCAGCCCTGCTACGACCTTGCCGAGCGCGCCGTCCGCACCACTGCTTGACGAGAAGCATCCGGCACCCGGTGCGCACATCGTGTTCGTGCATTGGGTGACGGTCGTCGTGTGCGCCGGAGTATCGAGACACTGGTACGTGTACTGCATCGTGTCGCAGCTTCCCTGCACCGCGTCGTTGTATGACACACACTGCTGGTTCACAAGGCCGCAGCCTTGCTGCTGCAATGGCGTGCAGTCGTTAACGGTGGAAGCGGCTTGGCATTCGTAGGTATCCTGGTAGTTCCAGCAATCCTGGTAGAGCGGAATCCCGTTGATGACACGTGTGCCGGCCGGCTCGATGCAGGCTGAACCAGTGCGTTGGCAGGTGGGCGCGGCATACGCTACCGGCGCGGCGAGCAGGGTGACCGTCATTACACTGCCGACGAGGGTGAACGCACGCGCGGCGAACATGAGAGCGCGGATATTCATTGTGCCGCCCGCTGTTCGAACGAGCTGCACTGGTCGATCCAGTTCGGCGTGCAAGTCGCGGTGCAGATCTGGTTCAGCGTGAGCTGAACTCGGGCCTGCCCGCCGCCCTGGAAACCGTACCCGCCTATCGCCGCTTGAATCTCGACGGTATTGACGCCCTCGTGCAAATACGAGCGGATGTCGGTGTTGGGCGCAATGGTCGACGGGTTCCCCTCGTACTCGCTACCGAAGGTGAAGAACGGTCGATACTCCGTGAGACCGCCATCTGCCGTAAAGGCAGTTTTATCCGAACACACGCTCCGAATGCCGTTGTAAATCAAATTGTGTGTGAAGGTCACACTAGGCGAGGACGCGGCAAGATAGCCGGTGGTCTGCCGTCCATCAATACCGCCGGACGACGCCGGCAGCGTCGCCACTCCGCATTGGAGAATGCGCCCGCCGTCCGGCGCATCGGTGTAGACCGTGACGCCGTTAATGTCGACGCTGCGCAGCGTATTGTTTGCCGTGATCTGGCTGATGACTGCGGTACCGATCTGACCAAGGTTCTGGACGCTGAAACTCATCGAGCCGGACACGGTCAGTCCGTTGTAGCCTGAGTTGTCGTGATAGCCCGTGTCAGCGCCGAAGTTCCAGAGCGCAGAGTTCGATGCCAGGCGCGCGGCAAACCCGCCGGTGAAGCTTCCCTCGACGACCCCGCCAGCGGCGCAGCCTTGATAGGGTTCGGTGCAGACGGGGTCATTGATGCGGTTGCAGGTATAGGTTTGCGTACCCACGGCCTGCTCGCAGGTTTCCTTCCGGTAGGTCGCCGGCACCGTCGACGTCACGTTGTGGCAGTCCTGCGAACTCGTCGTAGACCCGGGGTTATTGATCGTGCCCTTGCTCCCGGTCACGATCGGATCGCTCGCGGTGATCGGCATGCGATTGGGCGGCTTCTTCGCGAGGTAATTCACGGCATCGCATTCCTGACGCCAGTAGGCACTCGGGTTCGCTGGCTGCGTCGAGCAATCCGCTTCCTTCCCTGACCCGGCCGGCCCGAGACTGCCCTGCCCACCGCCATACAGCGGCGTCAGCTCGCCGTCCTGGTTCGTGTAGTTCGGCACGTTCGAGCTACCGCCACTGATGCTTCCGTGAGCCGCGTTCATTCCTGACTTACCGAACGACTGGCCTTCAGTAAACGCAGTCCCGGTAGATGGGGCGTCCGCAGCAGCGCACACGGCGACCGCAGCCAGAGCGGTCGCGATGGCCAGTGGTGCGCTTCGGCGCAGGGTTGCCCGCATTCCGTTCATTCGACATCCCCCAGTGCACGGAGATATCGCTCGGCGATCCCCCCGTAGGTAGGGCTGTGATCGACGATCTGGCGCAGGGCATACGCGGGCGTCACGTCTCCCGACAAGGAGACGTACGACGCCGGCAGCGCACATCCGCTGCTGTCAACCTGATTGTTGGCGTCTCCACCGCGTGTGACGACATAGGCGGGCACACGGGCGATGCGATACTGCGTGAACGCCTTCGGGTTGACGACGATGCCGCCGGACGCAATCCCCAGCCTCTGCATTTCCGCGGCCGTCGCCTTCAGTGAGTCGTTCTTGAAGCCCCGGAACACCACAGTTCCGCCGGCCTGATTCATGGTCTTCACCAGGCGTACCAGCGAGGCAGCGGGCATCGAGAAGCTCGCGAACGCGACGAAGGAATCGGTCACACGACGCTGCGTACGGCTTTCGTACCGTTTGGCGACGGCGAACGGGTCGGCACCGGCGGCGGCTGGCGCCGGCGTCGGCAGGTTCGGGAACGCGTTGCCATCGTGAGCTGCCTTTGCTGCAGCCTGGGCCATCTGCCGATCGCGACTGCCCTGGATACGGCTCATCTCGGCATCAATCGCATCCGACGATGGCATCACGCCGCGGTAACGCGCGGTGCCGCTGGCTGCCTCATCGAAGGTCGCTCGGCGCGTGGTATTGATCTGTTGCTGCTCACGCGCGAGCGCGTGATTCGACACGGTTTGTGCCGACACGTGAACGGCCGCGAGGGCGATCGTGCCGGCGGCTACGATGGAGAAAGTGAGCCGACTCATTGGCGCAGGTCTCCGAGGTTCGCACCCATGCAGCAGTTGCGCTTGCGGAAAATCTCGTACGCGAAGTCCTCCCCCGTGTACGGGATCATTTTTCCGGCGCCCCAGAGCGCCGACGTGCGGCCATACGGCTGACAGCACTGACCGTTGATCTGGTCGGTTTGCGCAACGGGGTAGAGCATCGTGTACTTGTATTGGGTCTTGTCCATCACCGGCTGCAGGTAGTAGCCGCACATGGCCCCGTCACCTGTCGTGCCCCACATCAAACCCTCGCGATGCAGCTTTGCGGTCATGCGCTCGACCAGCAGTGACGACGCCTGGATCGCGGACACATGAGCCTGAACGTGGCCGTTGAATGGATAGATCGAGCCGTTGCAGCCTGCGCACCAGAAGAGCAGGTTGCTGCCGAAACCTAGGCTCGAGAGTACGCAGTCACCTGCGCACGCGGCCTGGGCGATCGGACTGCCGAACAGGTAGGTCTCGGGCTCGAGGAGCATGGTGAGATCGTCGTCGCTCCACGTCGGATCGACTTCGGTCATGTACGCGACATCGAAGCTGCCCGTCTCCATACAGGGGTCGTCTAGCAGGATCTCGGTGTAGTACATGACCGGATCGGTGTACCAGTGCACCTGATAGAAGCTCTGCTTGGTGTCGTCCTTCTGCTCGCGCACCTCCCCCTCCGGGGCGTGGATGCCCGGGTTCAGCGAGATCCCGCCGAGCGACACGAAGCAGTAGGGCGAGCGCGTGACGTCGACGCGCCGGATCGGCTCCCAGAAGCTGAACTTGACGCCGAACGTGCCGTTACAGAAGCAGAGGAATCCTCCCGGGTTCGGGGTGTCGTCCTGGCCCATATTGAGGAACGTGACGCTACCAATGGCCATCGGGAAAGCGCATTCCCAGCAGATATCCGTGATCGGATTGGCGAATCGGCCGACACACTGACCCGCATCGGCCGGCGCCGAGAACGAGAAGCAGCTGGCAACCAGCGCGATCGCGAGAATCCAGCGGCGAAGGAGAGGGCCCATGCTCATGAAAGCAGCTCCCGCATCGCCGGATACACGTGGAAGACGAAGTCGATCAGGTTTGCGCCGACGTGATGGCCAAGGCGATAGACGATCGGCAGGAGGATCACTGCAACACCGCCGGTCGCCGCACCGGCAACGCCCCAAGCGGCGACCCAGACCACACGTGACGTTACCGTGGCCAGGATGCCGAGCAGCTTCGCTCCAATCGAACGACGTGCGGACTCAACAACGCCGGAGACGGGAAGAGGCTCATCCAACTGGACCGTATGGGTCGATTCGACGCCGATACCGAGGGCGCCCTTCACCCCCTTCTCGATACGACCGATCAACTCAACGGCTTCGACCTCGCTCAGATGCTCGGCGAGGACCGCAGCAGGACGGTGGATATCATCTACAGCACCCGCCACAACACGAAAGATTTCCCCGCTGCTGTCTCCTACGATCTGGCGGTCAGGTTGAACGGATAGACGAGCGACCCTGCTGTCGTACGGGCTCGCGCGCCAGTAGTAAGTCGCGAGCACACCGTTTCCTGAAACGACGACCTGATCATTGGTGACGTCTACGACATACCGCGTCGGCTCGCCTGTCGCATTGAAGTGCTGAAGAGCAGCAGCGCCGTCGTGGGGCGAGTTCTTCTCGACGACGTCGATAACGGCTGGGTCGGCAGTGAAGTCCAGACGGTCATAGTTGTTCATCGCGATTCCGATAAATTGGGAGGTGACAGGTGGTTTGGTCGCCGGGTCAACGCAGTTGCTCCGCAGGTTCTTCCTCGAGAAGCAGTTGGTTGCCGCGCTGGCTGATGACGGCCGGCACGCGGGTGATCCCGAAACGCTGGCTAAGTCGACCCTGCTGATCGAAATACACTTGCCGTTTCCACGACTTCGTCAGGTCAAACCACGAACCAGCAGTCAGGATCGGTTTGATGGAATCGCCGGAGCGGGACGCGAGCGCCTGAACCGCCTTAACCTGAGCCGGATCACGGCCGTCGAAGAACACCAGGCGCTCGTGCAACGTGACAATGTCGAGCGGATTGATACGCGTGCCGGCGGCGACAATCACGGCGCCCTCGTCATTGGTGACGGGTTTTGCGTACGTGACCGTCGGATCGATCAGGCGACTCGAGTACTCGCTGACGGTTGAAATGCCCGGCACCGGGGGCAGGGACGTGACGTCATGCAGCGCGCGCTGACGTGCGCGGCGCTCGACGGTCGCCAGCCCACCATTGGCTCGCAGTTCGAGCAGGCGACGCTTCAACATCACAATTGCGTCATGCTCTGCGATCGGATACGTCGGGCCAACCACGCCCAAGTCGTCCGCGACCGCGGAGATTGGGGATGCCGCGAGCGTCAATGCCGCGATCCACGTGACGGCCGGGCGTCGCACAAGCGATCGGAATTGGAGCCGAGCAACGAGGGAGCAGGTCGACGTTATCGCCGTTTCCAATACTTGAAGAACTGAGAAACGAGGGGTGCTACTGCCGTGCAGATATGCCAGGCGCCCACGAGCATCACACCAAGCCAGACTACGGTCACGACGGCCAGCACGAAATGCATATTCCCGGTGACGAACCCGACGCAAATCAACACGAGAGAAATCAACAAGCAGACAAGTTCCAGCATTGGAATCTGAGCCTCCAGTCGAAGGGTCGGCCGACGTGATGAGGGCACGGCAGCGGTTAAAAAATTTCATAGGCCTCCCCGACGATTGCGGTTTGAGGAACGGTGCCGGCTATCGAGTACCGCGAATCGAGGCTGTTCGGATTCGGCGTGGCCACGAAGTAGTGTCCGGGCGGAATCACGCCGTCTTGGGTCGGAAACAGCGCCATCCCTGCAAGCGAGAGCGGCTTGGCGTAGCCGATATAGGTCTGATTGACCCAGACGTCGCGACCAACGACGTGCACGACATCGCCAGGCAAACCAGCCACGTGTTTGATGAAGGTCAGTCCCGCGGGGTAGGTCGCCCCACCGTGCCACCGAAATGCGATGGTGTCGCCGAGGCGCGGCCGACAGGGGCCCTTGCGAATGAAGTAGAGCGTCCCCGGCAGACTCGTCGACATGTTGAACGTCAGCCCATACCAGGGCGTGAGCCCCCATGCGACAGCCGCCACGATCGCCAGGGCGACCACGGTGCGAACAAACCGCCGATAGCGAGCCAGGCCGCTGGTGTAGGCGACGAGCGCGATCACTGCTCATCTCCGCGAAGGTCGGCTCTTGCGGCAATCGCACACGCCGATCGACGCAAGACAAGATAAGTCGTTACGTTTGCAAGGGCCGCCGCACAAGCACTGGCCGAGGCGGCCAGATAGTCGCCAACATCGGTCGGTGCAAATCGCTCGCCCGCCGTTTCTGTTCCGAGCGTGCGTGCAGAAAACTCGGGGAGCACCGTCGATCGGAGACGAGTCATTTGGCGATCCTTTTGGCGATCAGGTCTGTGAGATCGGGCGCATCACCTGCGAGCACGGCAGCTTTGTTGATCACCACGCAGCCACACTGCGCGCCGAGCTGGTCCAGCGCGGCCGACAGGCGCTTTGCGTAATCGCCGGCGTGTTGGGTCGCCTTGTTCTTCGCGTCGTCCGTCATATGGACGGGATCGCCGTTATTGAAGGTCTTCAGCAGCGTTTCCTGCTCATCGCTGATGAGCTTCTGCACATCGACCGCGACGACCGGCGCAACCTTTTCGCGTTGCGTCCAGAAGTAGACGAGCGGGGAACCGAGCACCAATGAGGCGCCGATCGAGATAAGGCCTGTGAGTACGAGGTCGTGTCGCATGTTCATTTCCGTTTGGCTTGGATCAGGGCGCGGATGGCGTCTTCGGTCGAAGTGCCGCTGGTACGCAACCGCTCCATGAATTCGTAGTCCGGCCCCTTGGTGGTTGCCATGGCCAGAGTGAATTCGTCGGGGATATGGCGCAGCAGGTGAGTGCCTCCGTTCGGATCGACAAGGACGAACTCGCTATAGCGACCGGGTACCGGGCGCAGCGACTTCAACATGCGCTTCAGCCCCGGTGACAGATCCATCACATCGCCCTTCTCGATCTTCTTGAGCGTGTCGTCGCTTTGCTTGAGGTGGAACTTCCATGCGGAGTTGTCGAAGGCGGCCTGCGTAGCCTTGTTCATCCCCGCATCGGTGATCCCCTGCGTCGCGAAAAAGAAGCTGCCTTCATATTTGCGCGCACGCCGATAGCCTTCTTCCATGAAGTCGGCCGACTCTTGATCGTCACCGACGATCTGCCAGCCCTCGTCCTGCAGGAATAGCTTCGGCCGCGACCGGTCAAAGCGGTACATTTCGTTGGTGACCTGATTGGTCAGGCCGAGCATGATCACCGTGCGCAGTTGGGGATCGCTGTTGAGGTGCTCGAGTTCAAGCCCCACCACTTCGTTATCGAGGCTTACGTTGGTGCGCCCGTTGACGTAGTCGCCGTAAACACCGCCCTTGCAGAACGGTTCGAGACGCACGGCAAGCTCATACGCGATGCGTTCGGGTTGCCCGTTCTGGTCCTTCAGGCTCAACAAGGCGTCCCGCACCAACGTGGGACTACCTTCCTGACCGTAGTCCTTCCATACGATGCGCACTGCGACATCGAGCAACGCACCCTCGAACGGGGTGATGGGTGCGGTCGGCGATACCATGCGCGCGATAATCGGCCGGATGAATTTCACCTCGCTGTCGAGGCCATTTTCGGTATCGATACCGGCCGTCGAAAACGCATTGATGATGATTCGCGACCCGGGCTTGAAGTCGATGTACTGGCCGTCGCCCATGTCGATCTGCTTTTCATACGAGTAGCCCACATCGCAGATCCGGACGATTCCGCCGACCGAGCGAAACGCTCCGATAATCTCGTTCAGAAGTACCGATTTACCGGCGCCGGAAGTACCATCCACAAAGCCGTTGTAGTTCGTTCCGCTCGAGTAGATGTCTACGAGCGCGGGCGTACCGCGGCGCCCAAAGAACAGCAGATTGGCTCGTCCACTGGTACCCGACCATTCGCCCAGCACCGGCGCCATGTCGGTCGCATTCACGGTGGTCTTGGTAGTGATCAACCGGAACTTCTTGAGGTCGTCCCGCATGTCGCTTGTCAGCATCATGGGCAGGGCCGACAGGAACGTCGTAAGCTGCTGGGTCAGCATCGGGAACAGCTTGAAGCGCTCCGAGCGCCAGATTCCTTTCGCGGCCGCCACACACTGCTCCATCTTTTTGCGCGGAGCGAAGAGCGTCAGCGTGTGATAGAGCTCACACATCGAGCCACCTTGCGTGAGCTGCATCGAGACGGCTTTCCAGTCCTGGTTCTGCAGGGCGAGTTCCGGCTGCAGCTTCGCGATTTTCGACTCGGCGTTCTGTGTCGCGCGAGCACCACGCAGAGCGGCCCGTGTCTCGACGGCGGTCTGATCGAGAATCAGGACGCCGAGCGTGATCAGGTACGGGCAGGGGTATTGATGGACATCGTTGAAGAGTGAACCTACGATGTTGTTCATCTCCCAGAGCTCTTTGCTCTTCGGATACTGGTGCACGCCAAAGCTGCGCACCGCGATGCGTGCGTCGGGCTCGTCCGCATCCTCGGGCGGCACTCCATAGAGCAAATGCTTCGCCTTCACACGCATGTGGTGACCGAAAGCCGTCAGTTGGTCACGAATGGGCTTGTCGTCGCTGTAGGTCTGATCGATCGTCTCAGCTCCATCGCCAAAGAACGCACTGGGGTTGAGGATCGGCCAGAGAAAGCGCTTCAGATCGTCGGGCTCCGCAGTACGGCTTGCCAGGCTTGCGGAACTCAGCGTCGCGCCGACGACGTCGCGAATATTCTGGATTTCTTCGATCAGCTTCAGATCGTCGAGCGAGCCCTTGCGCACGATCGACAGCAACAGCCGCTTGTCCGTGATCGAGTAGTTTTGGCCCAGAAACAGCGGCTGGCCGAGTTTGCCGCGGATGAACGCGGCGCGGCGCTCGGCCTGCTCCAGATAGAACGAGGGTGCACGGCCCGCCTCGGCGTACTCGCGCCGCAAGTCGACGTAGGCGTTTAACGACTCCTCGATGATGGGGTCGCCCAGCAGCATCCATTGAAGCCCATAGCCGGCAGGAACCGAGTCATATAGGCCGTGGAGACTGCGGGTCAACTCCGCGTCAGCGCCCGTCTGCGGTGCAACTGCAAGCACGAAGCCAACGGAATCCGTGTTGTAGTAGAGCTCCGTGGCGGGGTCGTACTGGTCATACGGCAGCAGGTTATGAAGTCCGACTGTCTCGACGCGCCGCTGGTCGGCAGCGACGGGGCGGGTGGCCCGAGGTCGTCCTCGGTGCCGAGGATTGCTTCGCTGATCGCTGTTCGCGCGAGCGATTTCGCGTCGTCGATCCAGGCCTGCAGGGTGCTCATCGATGGCTCCTGGATCAGTGGTCTGTCGCTGCGGGCATCGCAGCCGCTGCACGGTCGACTGCACCGGCAGGCGTGAGAATTCCCTGCATGACCCGATCGGCACTCGAGATCGACCCCGACGCCGACTCGGTGTTGGAGCTAGCAGCGGATGCCTTGCTACCGCTACTGCCAGCATCCGACGCAGCTGTCGGCGGCATCACCGGCCGGAACGCGGCCTGGATGCGCTGCTGGTTGTGCGCGATCGACCAGTGGCCGGGATCGACGATCAGATAGACGTATTCCTGATCGTGCAAGTCCGAGTCCGCGTCCTGCCACGGTGCGAACCAGATCCGCATCTCGCGCGACGCCGTGTGAACCGGAGCACCGCTGTCGAGCGCTTTGGGGAGAATCCCGGCGGCGCCGACGACGGGTCGAGCATTGCCGCCGACCGCAGCACCCGGTGCGCTCGATGCCTGGCTGAAATCTCCGGCATAGCTGCCGAGCGCGATATTCGTCGTCGCGCCGGCGCCTGTATGCACGCGCTGGTCGGGCAGGTTATGCGCCATCGCGTTGGCATAGATGCCAGACATGCTGCTGCAGAGCACCCCTTCAGGCGCCTTGCAGGCGAATTGCGAGCTCGCGTCATAGCCGCTGAAGCTGCAGCCGGTCAGGGTGAGAAGCGCGGAAAGCGTGGCCAGCATGATCTTGTTTTTCATGGTCACTTCGCTCCAAGCCATTGATCGATCGCTTCGGCGCTGGCGGCGCCCGGAAGCACCCGCCCGTCCTCGCTCACAAGCGCGGGCGTGCCAGAAATGCCCATGCTTGCGGCCAGCGCTTCGTTCGCTTCGATGGGGTTTGCGCACGACACGAGCTTCGGCTCGACGCGCGTCGGTGCAGGTGTCTTTGCAGCGCCGCCAGTCGGAGTCGATCCCTGATCGCGCATCCAGCGCGACAATGCGAGGGGCATCCACGCGTGCCACGTGGCAAGCCTGTCCTCGGCGCACCAGATCGCTATGGAGTGCGCGCGGGCCCGCGGATGAATCGACTCGAGCGGGTACATGAAACGGTAGATCGTGACGTCCTTGAGCTTGGAGAGGTCATCCTCCAAGGCCAGGCAGTAGGGACAATCGGGATCGTCGAAGATCGCGAGCTTGCGACGGCCGCTACCATGAACCTCGACGAACGCGTCCTGAAGCCGATCGGCCGGGAACCGCACCTTCTGCAGTGCTTGCTCGAGCGGCACTGTCAGATCCTGTTGCGTCACCATGTCGAAGAGGTGGCCAAACAGGAAGTACCGGCCAGTGACGTCGGTGTAGGCAACTTTGTTGCCCATCACGACCTCATAGATGCCGGCCGACGGCGTGGCGGCGACTTCGCGAAACTGGGTTGCCGGGTAGCGTGCATGGAGCGCCGCCTTGAGCGCAGCTACGCCGGGATCAAGGTTCGGGTCGGCCGGGTTGACCTTCGACGTGGCAGCCGGACCGACAGACGCCGTAACACCGACTTCAGAGCCCGGCCCGGCGACACGCGCCGGAACCGTGGATGGCACAGCAGAAATACCTTGGGTGGTGCAGCCCCACGCGATGCACGTCGTCATCAGAAGAGCGAAAGTGAATTTGGCCTGTTTCATTGGATCATTGAGCATGTTGAGGGCGAGGTGCCGGCGGCGAACGTGAGCGCCGACGCTGGAGGGACGGTCATTTGCCGAGATGGCATCGAGAAAGCGTGATGCTTGACCCCACCGATCTTGCGGCCAGCGAGCTTCTTACCAACGCGCAGCATGCGGGCATCGCCGTCGTCGTCGGCTGCTGAATCGCTGCCGTGGTGGACCTGGCCAGTCCGTTTGGCCCACGCTCCGAACCACGTGCGGTCGCACCACTCGATCTTGCTGATCTCGGTCATCGCCGCACCATCATGCAAAGGTCCGCCCGGCGCTTGATCTCAGCCGCGTATACGGTCAAGTCTCCGGTCAACACAACATGCGTGCGCGGTGCGGCTGGCACACCGACATACTCTTCAACAGGGGAGTCCGGGGTCCGCTTATCTCCGGCAATGCAGACGTTGTAGCCCCGCGAATTCGGAACATGCGCAATCAAGAGCGTGCCCTGCGCGACCATCGCTTCGAGCAGCGGGCGAATCCGTGCCGCGCTCAGGTGAAACTCGCTTGCCAACGCGTAGGCTGCATAGGCGACACGTGGGCGCATGGCAGCAAGTACATCGTTGGCAGTCGGCATATATTTGGCGCGAGGCATGGTCAGTCCTCCACGGGCTTGCGGCGTTGCACGAAGTCCCACAGCGCGGCCGGCAAGAACCGCGCCTCTGCACCTCGCTGGTCGAGCATCATCGCGACGTTGGCAACATCCACGGGATCGCCCATCGCGACGACCTCGATAAGCTCGCTGGCGAGCTTCATCGCCGGGACGGCCGCGGGGTCGCGCCATCCGCTACGGCCTTCTTGACGCTTCTTTGCGAGCTTGCGTTTCATCCGCGCAGCGAAGAGGTCGACGGCGACATCGTCCGGATGCACTGAGCCAGCGCGTCGGTTCCAGGCGGCTGCAGCGGCAGCGGCGTCGTTGAAGAGCAGCACCATCTGATAACCGGGGCACGCGAGATCGACGCAACTCGCACCGAACATCGCCTCGGAAACACGCATGACCGCGTCAACGTCGCAGTACGGACACGGGACAAGTTGATGATCGCGGGGAGAGTTCATTGAAGTTCTCCAGAGACGGCCGCGCGCGCAGCGACGCGCTCGAAATAGAAGACGACAGGCGCCCCGGTTTCCTCGATCAACCCGTAGCACTTCGCCAGGCGATAGATCGGGTGATACGCGTTGAGCGAGGAGACATGCTTCATGAGCGCTTGGCGCCACTGCTCAAGCGACATCTGCCCCTTGCTGATGTTGCAAGGCGGACAGGACGGCATGTAATTCGACTCGACGTCACGCTCCGGATGCCTCGACGGGCCGCTCACAAGCTTCCATTGGCCATCCGCGGTGCGCTTGGTCTCGACCGCGCGTACAACCGGGTCTAGATGGTCGCCGTGCCACCGATCGGGCAACGGCATTCCGCAATACGCGCAGTGTCCGTCGTACTTGCGCCGGAGCCGATCGCGCTGTGCTTTGGAGAGTCGGCTCACGCTTTATGCTCCGAGGCAACAGCGGCAGCATCGTGACAGACGGCTGCAGCGGGTCGCGCTGCATTTTCGGAGCGGATCACAATCTCCACCTGCTCCCAGAGCAAGGGCTTGCAGTCGCGCGCAAGTTCGTTCGGAAAGCCGGTAACACCGATGGCACCGGTGGGTGTCCTGATGTCGAGTTGGCCGCCCATAACCGGACTGCTTGAAATCTTCGTGAGCTCGCCGGCGGCAATGATCTCGTCGGGCGACGCAGGGGCAGACGCGATAGCCTCGCCCTTATACCAGTGCATCATGGCGAGCAGGCCGATATCGATGGGGTCGCCCTTGTCGACGTGCGAGCGCAACATCGTCGATAGGTCATCCCGTTGCGCGCTCCACCAGCCGGCACGCCCCTGGGCTCTACCCACTGCCATCTTTGCCTTCAACTCGCTGGTGAGCCCGTCGAGTGCCGCATCGTCGAGCGCTGCCGCACTGGTGAGCGGATTCGCGTCGGTCACACTGGTAACAGCTGACGAGCCGAACTCGTTGCTGGAGAGGTCCAGCAGATCCGCAGCTTGCTTAAGAAATTCCAGGAAGCCCGATTGAAACGCGGGATCACCGCGAAATCGATCGGCACCGATATCCGCGAATCCGCGCACGTGCTCGGCAATGAGCGAAGCCGCACCGAGCCAACCGGCAAGCGCCCTGCGCATTCCCGGTTGGCGGTAGTTGCCGTCTCCATCCCGCGTGAACGACGCTTCGTGGTCCGCTTCGTCCGCACACCGCTGCATCGCGGCCTCGAACGCGGCCATGGTCACGCTCTTCGTTTCATCAATCATCGGAGTAGCCCCCATCGTTAGCACGGCCATCGTTGGCCAAGCCATCGTTGATGTTGCTGATATCGGAGAGGGCGCCGTCGTATTCGGCTCCCTTTGTCACGGCGAACTCGACAATGCGGCCACCGTCCGTTTCGATCACGGGGAAAAGCTTCTCAGCCGTGCGGATGTAGTACTGCTTAAGAGCGTCGGCGCCTCCAGAGACGCCACTGCCGATAGCAGCACGGCCGACCTGGCTCGGATTGATAATGGAGGTGGACCCAAGGGCGGTATTACTGAGGGTGTTGGCGGACTGATTGAACGCTTGCCCAATCCCGGACGAGATACCGGCGAACACCGACATGGCCAATGCCGATCCCGCCTTCGAGACGAGCCGACCTCGCACACCCTCCTTGCCGTCCTCGCCCATCACGTTGCCCTTGATCGGCATTTCCACGGTTCGGCCGTTCTTCAAGATGCAGTCGAGCGTTTCGCCGCGCATGTGAGTGCGCTCGCTGGACACATCGCCATACGCCTGCGTCAGAATCCGGCACTCCGTGATGTCGAGCTTCCGGCTGTTCGGCAGATTGGCTGGGTCAAATACCTGGAGGAACACGGGAAGCGGGTCGTGCTGCGCCTCACCGCCCGTTGGGGCGTCGACACCGTTCATCATGAATACGCGAACAAATGAGGAGCCCGGGATGAAGCTGATTTTCTTCTTGCCGTTGGCCTTCAGGCAGTCCTGCTGTGCACGTGTCGCCTGATCCAACGGCAACGACGAGTAGCGGGGGTCGACGCAGTCGGCCCCGTTGCCGGTCGGTGTATTGAATTGAATGATGGCGAGCTTTGGAGGGGCAGCAGCCATATCGACACCGGGCTTGCCGGATTTGCCGAATGGCGGATTCAGGATTGCGCCCGTCTTGGCCGGGGCCCCGTTGAGGGGAATTGGCTTGTCCAGGGCCGCGCGGTCTGAGGTTGCTCCGGACGCGGGCGCGGGCGCGCTTGCCGGCGTGCTCTTCATCGCGTCGATCCGCTTACTGAGCTCGTCCTGGGCTTTCGACAAGGCTTTCATCTGCGACACGGCATCGTCGGCGCGCGAATCTATACTCGACATCCTGCGCGTAAGCTCAGCGAGTTGCGCCTCGGAGTGAGCCCGCCAGGCATTGCGATCGTTCTGGTCGCCGAGGCTCGTAAACGGCACCTTCGTGGTGAACTGACGATTGGCCGGCCCGCTCTGCGTGAAGAACATACCAACGGCGAAGAGGCCAGCGAGGACGGCGAAACCGGCCACGGTCAGGATCCGCTGGCGGCGCTTGGTTGCTTGATTGACATCACTCATGGTCGCCCCGCTCACGAACGACATAGACGATCGTGCTGGCGCCGGCCGGCAGGTTTGCGTTTTCGATTGCGATGGCGAGCACGCCCGGCGCGTAGAGTTCGCGCTCGTCGATAGCCATGTCAGTGTGCGAGGTATTCGAGAGCGTGTACGTCTCGCCAATGAAATCGCCGTCGCTGTACTGACGGACCAGCGTCAATACAGCCTCCTTCCAGAGCGGCACGACAGTGTCGAGCGACGTGTACGACAGCTGCGGTGCCCCCGACCACCGGCCATCGCCAGCATCATGAGCTTCACCCGTCGTTGAAAGGCCGATGCTTGGAGCGCCTGGGTCGAGCGCGCTGCAGGCGGTTCGATACGGACATCTTCGGCCGGTCGCGGACCAGGTACGAGCAACAAACGGTAGGTGGTGCCAGCGTCATCGATCACGAACACCGTGATCGACTCATTCAGCGCGGTGGGATTCGCGGGCATGAGCCAGAGCTTCCCGCCGTCTTGCGTCCACGAGATCGAGCCTGGTACGGTTGGCACGATCTTCGAAAAGCTGCGCCCCCGGACATTGACAGAACGTTGTATTCCGCCGCGGAGATCGAGACCTGCTGCACTTGCCGATCCGCTCCCTTGACGACCTGGATCGCATGCGCACTAGCGGTAATAAGGAACATCACGGCGGCAGACATGAGGCGCGGCCGGAAGGCCGTGCACAATTTCTGCGACTGTCGACTGAAGGCAAATTTCATGATGCGGGAGTCTCCGTTGTGACCAGCGGCTCGACGCCTTGTTTGCCGCGCGTGGCTTCTCGGATGTCGAGGAGGACCAAGCGGCCGAAGACGGTGATTCCGAAATAGACCTCGTAGGTCTTTTGTTCCGAGCTCGTGCGTTTGCCGGAGATGTAGGTGGTCAAGGTGCCGGTGACCTTCACGGCCTTGTTGCGGAAGTCCACCTCACCTACCCCCATCGGCTCGAAGACGTTCGTCACGCCGTCGTGCTTGATCTGCAGCGCGTCGGCCTCCCATTCGGTCTTGAGCGCGGCGCGCCGATCGTCATCGACCATGGACAGGAGAATCCGTACGTTGTTGTCGACGGTGGTCGGCGTGACGCTTTTGGAAAGGGCGAGCACGTACGCGGCCTGATCGGCGAGGTACTGGTCGTTCGCATACCGGGCCCCGATGACGTAGGTGCCGCGAACGGCTGGCGGCATGATGATGACGCGCTGCGTGATGACCAGCCATGCGCAGGTGAGGGCTATGACCACACTGGTGGTGCCGTTCCCGAGCAGCACTTTCTTCAGAAAGCGGTTCTCGGACTGCAGCTGTTCGCGTGATTGGGCGGCTTTACCGGGTGTCATCGAATCACCCGTTCAGTTCGCGAAGATCGGACGGCGGAAACTTCTTCGGCGCCGGCTGACCCAATACCCAGTACATGACGTGAGCCGACATACCGGGATGCTGGCCCGAGCTGAACTTCTGCCAAAGCGCCGCGACCGCAACGCCCACGACCAGACCGAGCAGGGTGTGGTTAAGCAACACACCGCCGATCGTGCCAGTGAGCCCAATCGCTGCTACATCCTTGCGAAAGAACAGAAACTTCTCCGGGTCGTCAAGGCGACTAGGTACGTAGTGACTGAGATCATCCGACATCGCCGCCCCCGCTTAAATCGTCGCGGTATAGCTGGCGTCGATGATGCCGACGATCACACCGACTGCGATGCCGATACCGGACGGAATAACAAACGCACCGTAGTCCTTCACGAACATCGCTCGGACGCTGCCCCACAAGACGCCGGCGAGAGCACAGGTCTTACCGGGGTTGCCTTTTGCCCAACCTTCTACGGTGGTCGACCCTTGCTGGAACTCCGCGCCGTCCGTTCCGAACGCATAGCGCGCGACCATCATCAGCGTGACCGCGAGCATCACGGCAGCGATGAAGTTCAGGGTTTCACGCACTTCAGATTTTTGCAGAAGCGCCTTCGCGCGATCCTCGAAAGCAACGAGGGCGCTCGCGGCTCGATATTCGAGCATCTCGAGCTGGTTGAATTGAGCGGTATTCATCTAGTCCTCATGTGGTAGCTAGCCAGCAGCGCGGGCCGGGGGTTGTGCTCGCGCCGCTACATGCAGCACGAGCACAATTCAGGGGGAAAGTAGTTAAACGAACAATCTAACTTTTATTACGGATTACTTACTATCGCGTTTCCTCCTTGGTCGAGTGGTGAATCGGTGAGCTGCGCGGACTAACGGCCCGCCAGGTGCTTCGACGCCGTCCCGACCGCGGCGCCCGCGGTGCAAAGCGTTCGATTCGCCACCTTCGCGACTCGGTGGACATGTCGGATTCGCGCGTGCAGGGATCGGTGGCGCTTGGCGATCGGCGTGGAAAGCGCTTGAATGGGCCGGGTTTCTGCAGCCAATACAGGGAGCGATAGATTCTCTTGAACGACGGGCGCCGGCGCCGCGAGGTGCTTGATCGTCGGTTCAGGGCACGAGTCGCCGGAACAGAACACGTAGCGGCCGGAGCCGGATTCGCCGATCTGCGTGACGTCGTAGTCCGGAAGACGGGAAGACGCAAAACAGGCTTGAGCAAGGGTCCCGACAATCAGGCCAAGAAGAGGGACGAGGCGCATCATCGCGCGCCTCCTTCGGCGACCTTGCCGAGCGCCGACTGGGCGCGATAGCCCGCATATGCACGCTGCACCAGCCGGACATAGCGCGCCTGGGCGGCGATGTTCGTGGAACCGGGCCCTGTGTTGTAGCAACCGACGGCGGCCCAGGTCGCGCCCTTGGCCTGGATGCAGTTGGCGAGCACCCACGCGCTGAGCTTGAGGTTCACGCAGGGGTTCAGGAGGTCGCGTTGGGTGACGCCGTAGCTGACGAGCTCGGGAAGATGGATATCGTTGATTTGCGCTGCCCCCCATGCCCTGTGGCCGTCCGGCAAGCGCGGCCCAATGGCGCCGGGCACGCCACGGGATTCGACCCAGGTTATCGCCCGCAGGAGATCGGGATCGAGGTGATAGAGGGCGGCAGCCTCATTGAAGATATTGCCCTTGCAAACGTCCGCGGTCGCTGGCGGAGCAGCGAGCAGGGCGATCGCGGCAGCAACTGCCACGCAGAAGGTGCGCATCGCACCCGATGAGTGGCGACGCACAGAATAAAAAACGTAGCGTATCGGGTTGCCCCGAAACGCTACGAGACCGCCTGCAGTCGAGGCACTGAGAGAAGAAAGCGACAGGCGGGATACGAGCGAAAGCTGCTCGTACCGAAAGAGCAACATGGAGCAAAAAGGGGGTATGTCCGAATAAATGCGTGACACCGAACCCGCAGGGCAAGACATGCGGCTGCGGAGGAGGTTTGACGCGGAACAGCGAACGAATGTCCTGCTCTCGCGCGATACTCCAGTGCGGTGGACAAGGCGTATCGCCGTCGCCTTAAAAAGGGACGCATCGAACGCGTCAAGCCCGAAGGATTGACGTACAATATCTGTAGCCACGAGTGGTCTCTCTCAGCTTTCCCAGCTATTTGCTTGTGGTCAGGACATATGGGGTGTTGGCGCACCCTGTATGTCCGTCTTAATTAACTACAACTGCACAACACTGACATGAAAGTTCGGAGACTTTCCGAATCTGCGGCGTGACGATGTTCGCAGCGCCGCACATGTTTTCTTGTCCACTTCAAAACCCACGGCGGTCAATTGACCAAGATCGCGTACAGAACAGCTAGTCACACGTGGGCAGCGCTCAGAACTCACTACGCTTTCGCACGAGCGGCTCAGAGGCCGGGCCGACTTCGTATCGGTAAACCTGGCGACGACTGCCGCTACCTGGATCTACCAGGTTCGTACCGCTCATCCCTTTGGATTCCACTGCAGGGTGATCACGTTAACGTTCAGCTCGTGCTTCTCAAAGTACTTCATCATGCTATCCAGGCTTGCCCATGTCCTCGGTTCATTGCGGAACGTATACAACGTGTGCAAACCCTCTTTCCAAGACAGTTCGACGACGAAGAGATAGCCCCTATCCGTGCGCAAAACCGATGCGTGCTTGATAGCGTTGTTCTTCGCGGCATCCCGAAATTCCGCCTCAGTAATCTTGCTCAACCCACCCTCCAATGTGCTCAACTGGAGGATAGTAAAGCGATAGCTACCGATTCGGATGGTTCGATTCAATTTCTACCAACATTACCTGTATTGCACTGCATTAGAACATGAATTGCATTGCAAAACAACATATTTTGCAAGGCGCAGCAGGAGACTACGATCTTGTCCTCCCACCCTGACCAGCGCCGATCGGTCGACCAGCAAACGACGTTACCAACTGTAACAGGATGTTGAAAATTTTCAACTCCTTCGTTGAACAAAAATTAGGGTCGGGCATAGCGCGTGAAGAAAAAGGAAGAACTTGCAAGCCTAGCGGCCACGTTTGTGGCAACGGTCAAACATTTGCAGCAGGAGGCCGGCGTCAATGACTCGGAACTGTCGCGCGCGATCGATCTTGACCGGGGCACGCTCAGCCGCCTGTTATCGGGTGAAACTATCGATCCGAGACTGAGCACGATTTCGGCAATCGCCCGGTTTTTCGCCGTTCCGATGTCGTCCCTCTTCGGCGAAGAGAGCAGGGGGTTCGTGCCTGTCTATGAGCAGCGGAGTCTGCGCGACGCGCGAAAAGTATCCGCGGCGCCGCGCCACGGTCAGCTGTGGATCAGGGTATCGAACGCAAATTCGAGTCGATTTGCGATTGCACTCGCCCCCAAGAGCCGCACTGAACCGCTTCCGCACAATGCCATCCTTGTCATCGGAGATTATGCTTCTCTTGATTCAGGCGATTTTGCATTCGTCGAAGTAGGTGAACAAACTTACACCTTCGTCAAGTTGACGGATGGCGAAAAACTCATCGGTTACGACATAGAATCAACCTCAAAGCGCCGGCCCATATTGATAAATGAGCAAGCGATCATCGGAAAAGTTGTCGAAATTATAATGGGCGCTAACTCCGAATGAAATTCACCTTATAGTCGTAATGATCGACACCATCACGCGACTTTATCCAGAGAACGATTCTGGAAAACAAGACAGAGAACGCCATTTCGTACAACATCTTTATCGTAATTTGTGCAAGCACGATCTTGAGAAGCACAGTCAACGGCACAACGCCGTAGAACAATAGTGTCCCAAATAGAACGCTATCGACGACTGCTCCGACTGCATTGGCCGCAAGAAAACGAAGAATCAGGGCGCGGCCTCTTAGTGCGATCTTCAGCCTAGATACGACCAGCGAATTAGATAACTCGCCTGCGAAGTAGCCGACAGCCGACGCGCCCAGCGCCCTCATCATTTGATGGGACACTCCGAGAACGCTACCGCCCAGCCATCCCGCCTTCTCGAGCGACAGAATAATCAGAATAACCGGGATGTTCACTAAAAACGCACCCCATATCACATGGCGACTTACAACAAATCCATACGTCTCCGTTATGCAAGCCCCAAAGCAATACGTCAACGGGAAAACGACCAGCGCGGTCGGAAAGAGGACGCTGTACCCCTGCAGGAACGGCAGGTTGATGGTGGTGATACTATCTCCAATTAAATTGGTAGTGACCAACATCACGCTGAAAAGTGCCGTAAGATAAATAATCCCGTAAGGGAAGTGCGGCACTCGCTCGGTGATGTTCTGGATATTGACGTCGTTGGCATTTACCGTAGCGAGCAATGCGACATCATTGGCAGAGAATTTGCCGATCCAATCCGCCTCTAACAGTTCACCAACGGGTAGCTTCATCGAAATACCCGTATCATTCACGCGCACTCTCGCGACCGAAAATCGCTTTTCACCATCCTTCGGAAGAATCGCCTCTACCTGGCATCTCGGGATACTATTTGCCGTCACCATAATTGCGCCTGTTCAAAATCGATCCACCAAACAACCAAAAGCACCACCGGCCTACCTTGGAAAATCGAACACTTACGTCACTTTGGCAGATTCTGATACGCCATCTTCAATATGATATCTCGATATTGCGAATACTTTCCCAGCAACTCGGACTGAGTAAGAATTCTATAATCAGCATCGTCAAATCCCGGCACAACAGCGCAACTGACCAAAGTGTAATCACCTGAATCGACCGACGCCCCGAAAATCCACCCTCCGCGCATAACTACAGAAAGTACCTCCCCATGTTCCACGTTCGGGCCGAGACGGACCGTCCGATATGCTCCCGCTTCATCGATGACGTGCATGGTGAGTGGGTCGCCAGAGTGGTAGTACCATATTTCATCGGATATCATCTGATGGAAGTGCGACGGGCTATCATGGGTCACCATGAAATAGATTCCGCTATAATTTTTCCTTTCAGCGCCGTTCGCCGTTTTTCGATAAATGTCAGAACCAAACGCGTATCTAAAATAGCCTCCTTCCGGATGAGGCTCCAGACCGAGTTTCTCCATCCAGAATTCCCTGGATTCGTGAGGTCTGCTGCGATTTGAACTTGACATAACTTTTCCCGCAGATATCATGAAAATTATTACAAAAATCGAAACGAAGGTGACTCGTGGAATCACCGCCTTCGGCCCTCTACACATAAATTTATTGTTTTTCGCAAACATACGATGTGGTTTTGGTTGAAATTTCTACTACATCGCGAGACCGCAGTGCGCGGGGAAATAGTACCGCTGCTGATCCTACACGATGATATCGACATTGATTTGGAATTCTTCACCGCTTTGCAATACGGAGGTTCCCGCGGCGAACAGATGTCAACAAATCGAAAGGTATATTCCAGACTCCAACAGAATTCTTTCGATTTGATTTAATCTGAACGCGCAGCGCGCCGGCGACCGAGCAACGTCCCTATAACCGTAGCGGCGAGGCGATAGAACAGCGTGCGTCGCAGGCGCGCGCCGCAACCTCAGTCCGGCTCGATCTGCATCTGTTGCGCAGCTTGTTGACGTCGCTGGCGCTGCGGCTGGGTATTCGCCTGCTCGCCCAACTCATGCTCACGCAGCGTCTCGATGGCGCTTGACTTGTCCTGGTGGCGTGAGACGGCCGCTCGAGCGAGAATTGCGTCGGTCGTGAAAATCTGGAGATCCTCGACCGCCCGGGTGAGCCCGACATAGAAGCTCCGGTCACCGAAGATCCTACGCACCGTCATCGCGACGTCTGACTGGCGCCGAGCATCTTCCGGATCACGCTCCATTTTGTGTGACGGGATATGCAGCATGGCTTGCTCGCGGGTCGCGCCTTGGCCTGCGTGAACCGTCACCGCATACGCGTGATCCCAATGACGCTGCGCGTCGAGATCCCAAGGAATTTCCTTGCCATCCGCGAGCCGCAGGACCGCCTGGTTCTCGTTGACAGAAACGACGGTCGCCTCGTGACCATTCTTGACGAGCTCGTCGCCGCGGGTGAAGCGAATGACGTCACGCGCGGCGAGATTCCTCGTTTCCGAGAGATACACCTCTACCCGGTTGTACTTCTTCGGTTCCCATTCCATGAGAGACCCGTCGGACTTCCGCAGAACGACGATACCCTCGTCGGGTCGCGTACCCACAACGCGCATGTATTCGCCGCGGGAGGCGAGTATTTTCTGATAGTCTCGACCGAACCGGACGGTCATATCCTTAGTGTAGTACTGCGCCTCCTTCTGCTTGGCCCGGGTCATATCTCCATCGGACCGGAAGATGGTGTGTGCCGAGTCGTTGACATCGAGCTCGCCACGCTCCTGCAGCTCCGCCCGAACCGCATTGTTGATTTCGACGCGGTCCTCGTTAAACGGGGTGATGATGATCGTCTGATTTCTTCGTGGTCCCCGGTCGACGTACTGGCGCGCCATCAGGTCGATCAGGTCTCGCGGATCCTCGTGTTCCGTCACGCGCCCAGCTTGCTCGAGAAAGTCGAAGGCGCGAGCGTTACGTGCGAGGTTCAGGTCGGTGAGGGGCTCATCCGGTGCAAGGTCGGCGGTGCCCACGGTGATCGCGACTGCCTGCTGCAGCTCGGGATTCTTCTGGCGCTGGATCTGGGTCATCTGAGCGGTGGCCACGCCCTCGTCCTGCAGGATCTCAAACGGTTTGCCCGCCTCGATGGCCTGCAGCTGGAGGCGGTCGCCAAGGAGGATGACCTTCGCATCCGCTCGTTCCGCCATCTTAAATAGGCGAGCCATTTGCCGTTGGGCGAGGAATGATGACTCGTCGACGAGCCAGAGCTCGCGCTCTCGTGATAGGTCCGGCACATACTCGCGCAGGACCTTCAAATCATCCTGGCGCCGCTGCTCATGAATCTCGAACATCGTAACCGTATCGGCCTGGATACCGGAGTCGTTTTCGAGCTGCTTGGCAGCCTGGCCGGTTGCGGCCATCCCTCGTACAAGCCAACCCTGCTCGTGCGCGACCTGGACTGTTCCCTTGACCATCGTGGTTTTGCCTACGCCGGCGAGCCCCTGCACCGCGACGATCCGGTCTCTGCCCGTCAGCGCATGCTCGATCGCGCCTCGCTGACCGGGGGTGTAGTCGAAGGTGGGATCGTTCCGCTCCGCACGCGCGGTGGCGATGGCCTGTTCGATTCTGGACCGGACTAATTCGGCAGGCGCGATCGCCGGCGTCACATCTCGCTGCGCGAGCGCGTTCTCGACTGTCCAGCGCTCCGTGTTGAGCATCTTCTCGGTGGTAATGTTGCCGTCCGGAAGGTCGACGATCTTGCCTTGATGGACCAGCTTTTTGTAGGCATCGAGAATCTGATTTGGAGACGTTCGGCCGACCGCATGCTCGAGCGCGGTCTGGACGAGGTCATATTGGTTCAGCACGATTTCGCGCTCACCGAGGTGAGACGCAGCGAACCGTAGGGCTTCAATACCGGACAACTTGACGACCCGTGCATCCGTTCCCGCTTCCCGCGCCTCCCGAGCCTTCTGCTGAATGACGCTGTAGTCGAGGCCGACTGCTTGTGCGCGCTCACGCCATTGAACCGACAAGGCCTCATGGTCGACGCCGACCTTGCGTTCGCGAGTCGCGAGCACGGCACGCTCCTTCTCGGCGGCCGTGGCGTTTGCAGGATCGATTCCGTTGGCCCGCAGCCATCGATCGCGCGCTGCCGAGCGCTGGCTGAAGTGTTCGATTTGCTCTCGAGTGACGCCGACCGATTCGAAATTCCCGTTCTCGTCGGGTGCCGTGATGGCATAGCCCCGCTTCTGCAACCCGCGCGCGAGCGAGGACGTGTAGATTGCGCCGATCACCTTCTGCTGCACGTACAATTCGTCATTGGTGAGTGATCGCCATTCGCCATCCGCGCGTTGGGTCGCGTTCATGACGAGGGCGTGAGTATGCGTATCGGGGTCGAGATCTCGGCTCGTGTTGTGTCGAAAGAGGGCGGCTACTACATTGCCGGTCGGCTCCACTAGCGTCTGGCCATCGACCGTTTTGCGCGCCCGGGCCACATACGCCTCGACGTACTCGAGCGCCTCCTTGACAGCCTCTTCATGCGCGAGGCGGACCTCGCGATCTTCGAAAACTTCTGCGGCAATACTGACGCTCTTCGGCGCCGAAAAGGTCAAGTCGATGCCGGGTCGATGCACAACCTCGGGCTCGCCATTCTCGTCCAGGACGACGCGACCGAGTTGCTGATCGCCGACCTGCCCAGACAGCAACTTGAAAAACACGTTGCGATCGACTTGCCCGTTCAGACCTAGGGTGGCCGCCCCCTTGCCGAACCAGGCTGAATGCTCGAGTCCCTGATCGGTGGTGTAGTAGTTATCTTTCGAAAAATAGTGGAGCGCCTGGCCGGCGCTGCCGACATTATGCATGCTCATCATCGCGCGTCACCCCAACAAGTCGCCGAGACCGGCGCGGCCGGTGGGCCGTTCGCCGGTGACTGGCTCGCGGGGAGCCGACGTACTGTGAACTTCGCCGGTGTCACCGTCGACGATTTCGCCAGTCGACAGCGAGATCACATTGGACGGTCGTGCTACGCAGCCAGAAGTGTTCGGCGCGGGGGCACCGACAGCCGGACCGGCCGAAGCGGCGTTGGTCGCCGAATCCTCGGCGGCCGTGGTCGGTGCGCCGGAAGGATTGGGTGACGGGGAGTGGGACGGGGACGGGTCGCTGCCGAACCTCGCCGTCGGGCTGGGCGGGGAAGGTAGCGCAGTCGATTGTCTCTCCGGCGCAGCCGGACGGTCAGCTGCAGCGCCTGCCGGAAGCCAGAGATCGTACGTTTGGCGCGGGATGAAGGGCGTCACCGTTTGGGGATGGGGGACGTACTCGTACTTGACCCGGGCAACCGGATAGTCGCTCGGCGTGACCAGATAGCCCTGCATGTCGGGCAGGTGCAGAATTTCTGATGAGAGGACGAGATCGCGGAGATTGCGTCGCGCAAAAACGCTCATGCCGTCGCGCCGCTCGTCGATGCCGAGATTCAGGCTTTCCTCCTTTTCGTCGAGGTCGGCCTGACCGATCGCGTTGGCCAATGCCTTGGCCGCGTCACCATCGGTCACGCGCAACAGGAGCTTGGTCTGGCATCCGGAGATGATCGTGCGCGCCAAGTGCTCGCCGTAGATCTGGAAGAGTTGGGAAAAGTCCTGGATGCCGAGTACGAAGCAACCGCCGTACTTCCGAATGTTGGTAACGGCGAGCTTCATGATCTCGAGCTTTTGCAGAGTGGGGAGCTCGTCGTAGAAGTACCAGAGACGTTCGCGATGAATCGGCTTGAGCGTCAGCAGCGACCGGATAGCGATATCACACCAGAGGCTGATGAGCGGAAGCAGGGCGGTTTTCTGCTCCTCGTTGACGGTAATGAACAGCCAGGAATCGTCGTCTTCATCCTCATTCTGGATCCATTCTCGGATCGAAAATGGCTCGCCTTCGTCGTGCAGGTAACGAAAGCAATCGAGCTGGTTCTGCACGGTCATCTTGAGGCTCATGCCCGTACGCTCAGTGACTGGATCGACGTAGGTCGCCGCAGACTCGTTCGCTAGGATCGCGTGCAATTCCTCGAGATTGCTATGGGCGATGGCCTTGTACAGCGCTGCGTTGGTTCGTTTGTTGTCGCCGCCAAGCGCACGAATCGCTCCCTTGAAAACCATGCGCCCCGCAATCGCGAAGAATGGGTCGGCGACATTCGGTGGAATCGGGATGAGCCCCTCAGCCAGCCCGTCGTAATGGATCTCGCTTTGGATTTCGCGCCAGGCATTCCAGTTCGGGCTACGCGCGTCGAGCGGATTCAGGATGACGTCCTTCCCTTCGCGGTAATACGCAGCGGTGAATTCGCCTGATGGGTCATAGACGATCGCCCGTTTTTTGCGGGCGCGCACCTGATCCATCAGCGCAAAAAACTGCTGGGACTTGCCACTGCCTTGGGCACCAGAAAAGAGTGTGCCGAGCACTTCGGCCTTCTTCCGCATCGGCACGCCGGCGATGCGATAGGGGCTGGCGTCGTCTCGAGCCTCCAGTTCCTTGATGAGCTCCTTTGCTTTGACGAGCTTGGCACCGCGCACCTGCTTGTCGGTAAGTTTTCCGCGGCCGTACTCCATCCAAAACAGGACGGAAAGGAACGTGACGGCAATAGCGGTTAAAACAGCGTACAGGGCAGCATTGCGCGCATAGATGAAGAACTCGTCGGCCGCATCCTCGGTAAACGACAGCGCCGCAGCGGGCGGCAGTGCCGTGTCGTCGTTGCCGAGGTGGAACGAGACGTTCGGATTGGCCATCGGAACGACTGTGAGGATTTCCGCCTCCACGTGCTTGATCGTCAAATAGCGAGTTTCGGCGGACGTGACGAAATACAGGTATGCACCGCCGGCCAGCGCACCGACGAGAATTGCCGCGATGACAACCGCCACGATCGCACTGGTGAGAAGCTTTGCCTGTTGCCACCAGAGGGCAGTTCCTCGTGAAAAGGTGGCGAGTCCGCTGGGGGAGCGTTGATCAGCCATTGCTCTCTCCCAGCAGTTTCTTGGTAGCGGCTTCGGCGCGATCCTGTGCCTGGTGAAAGAACTGGATGTTTCTGTCGCTGATGATGCTGGTCAGGACTTCGCGGCTGAAGAACACCGCTTGAACCAGTTCGGACGGTAGCGTCTGGACGGATTTGCCGGGGCCGCCATCGGACGGCATGTGCCCACTCAGTTGCTGAATGAGCGCCTTGAGACGCTGGTCGATGAGCGAGACATTTTCGGTGACGACGCCGAGCGCAAGCTGCTTGCGAATGTAGTCGGACAGCGAGACACCGTTCTCCTGCGCCTTGCGCCGATAGAAGCGTTCCGACTCGGGATCGAGTTTGAAGGAGATGGGTTTGGACGCACCTTTCCCCGGCGTTTTGAGACGCGGCATGAAGACCTCGTAGCGAGAGATCCTTACCTTTTTGTGGCCGTGGTTATGTGCGGATTGAGCTGCGGATACGCGCTTCCGTCGTGTGAAGATGTTAGCACATGGTCACGCTGTTTCGTCATACGGCTACGTGTTTTTCTAGTAGCGGGGACAATCTTGTCGTTTCGCATTGTTTTCTCTATCAACATCCGCCTCGCGCCTTTAAAGCACTGATTTAATTATCGTTTTCTGCATATCTGGATCCTCATTGAATTTAGGTGTACTACCGTGACGCCAATGGTGTAATACGCATATATCCGGTGTCACGTGAGCTTTCGATCGTAGGCTGAACGGTATTAAAAGGGTTTTACGGGCGTCATACCGGCATACGCTATATCCAGCTTTGAGTTTCGGCTGTAGCTTAGCGATATCGCGATTTTAGGCGTCGTACCGCTTAAAGGCTTGCGCAGCAAGGCTTTAAGCGCCCGCAACGGAGTTGCGTGGTGTGTGACCGTCTGGTCGGGGGGTGGGGCTTGCCCCACGGGTCGCCCCCCGGACGGACGGTATCTGGATGGTGATGCCCGGACGGGTCCGGGAATCACCGGTTTTTCAGCAGGCGTCGCGATCGGCATCGCAGCCAGCAAGAGCGAGGATTTCGTTCCGTTGAGGCGTTCGCCTGGGTGGGGCACAGCGAAAATTTCGGAGAAAGCGGGAGATTGAAGTACCGACACGAAA
This sequence comes from Burkholderia cenocepacia, assembly GCF_014211915.1. Taxonomy (NCBI): domain Bacteria; kingdom Pseudomonadati; phylum Pseudomonadota; class Betaproteobacteria; order Burkholderiales; family Burkholderiaceae; genus Burkholderia; species Burkholderia cenocepacia. The sequence goes on from NZ_CP060042.1 coordinate 145,158, forward strand.
GAAAGAAAAACGAGGCGAGCGTCGATCCGTTCCGCACAGGGAAAAAACGGAAAAGGGAGGTCGAACGGAGGCGGGGAGCGGACAGGGAGAAATTCGGAGCGACGAGAGTGGTTATGCCACGCAGGTTTTCCACATATCCACGGGTCCGGACCGACGTCGCGATGCATCACTATCGCAAGAGCGTCGGCCGCGCGCCGTTTTCCACAACGGTGTTGGTTGTGGGAAACGGGAGAAGCGCGGGGACCGGTGGATATGTGGGAAACCTGCCGGCGTGCGCGGATTTAGGTCGTGGATCGATGGGGTGTCGAGGAACAGCCAGAGAGAAAACGCTGTGATCACGTTCGGTTTGGCGGTATTCGGCGGGCGCGACTTGGCGGCCGCCGATCACGGTCTGCGCAATTTAGGATTGCGCACTGGATGGGTGGTCCGCGCGGGGCGGCGGCTGCGCAGCGGCGCGGGCGACGCCCCGCGCGGCGACTGTGCGAAAAAAGCGCGGGGCGGGCGCTCGGCGCGCTGGCTTGGTCGGGTCGGCGGCCGCGACGGTGGCGGCCGCCGTGCTCGAGCTACGCAATGCGTGCATTGCGTCTGGGTGGATGGTCCGCGCCGGGCGGCGGCCGCGGAATGGCGCGGGCGACGCCCGGCGCGGCGACAGCAGGAAAAACGCGGGAGCGCCGGCACGGTGCACGGTGCTTCGGGCCGGCGGCCGCGACGGTGGCGGCCGCCGTGCTGGAGCTGCGCAATGCGAGCATTGCGCTCTGGCTAGGTGGTCCGCGCGGGGCGGCGGCCGCGCAAAACCGCGGGTGACGCCCCGCGCGGCGACAGCAGGAAAAATGCGGGGGCGCCGGATCAGCGCTCGGAGCGGTTGCGTCGGCCGCCGCGACGGTGCCGGCCGCTTCGCGCGAATTGCGCACCGAGCAATTGCGCCGCGACGGATGATGCGCGGGGCAGCGGTGCGACACCGGGGTATCAGGCCCCAGTCTTTTACGTTGCGCGGCCGAATTCCGTTACACTTCGCGGCAAGGGGGAGGGGCAAGATGGAGTGATAGAGGCCATGACAGCAGATGCAGGGAAGACAGCGCGCAAGCCGCGATCGATCGAAGACGAGATCGCGAGGACGGCGGCGAAGCTGAAAAAGCTGCAGGACCAACAGCGCGAGATGATCCGCAGGGAACGCGAACGGAATCACAAGGCGGTGCTCGAGCTGCTGCGCGCGGAAGGGCTCGACGAGATCCCGGCGGAACAGTGGAAAGAGCGGCTCGAGGCGGTAAAAGTCGCACTCGCGAAACCGGGTGAGACCCCGGTGCCGGCGAAACCCGCCCAGGGCATGCCGCCAGCCGCTGTCGCCGACGGCGCGTCGGTGTGATAATTGGGGCAATCCGGCGACGCGCGAAGTATGCGCGGAGCGGGATTGCCCCGATTCATTTGCGCAGCGCGCAAACTGGCTAACGCATTGGTCGCGGGCTGGCGGGTGGTCGCGGCGTAGCGGCGAGCGCCCGCCAGCCCGCGACGCCGCGCAAAAATCCCGGCTCAGGCGTGCTCGTGTACAGGCGTCGTTACGGTCAAAGTGAGGCCGAGCGCGCGCACCACACGCAGGATCGTCGCGAATTCCGGGTTGCCGTGCTCGTCCAGCGCTTTGTAGAGGCTTTCGCGGCCAACGCCCGCGTCGCGCGCAATCTGCGTCATGCCGCGCGCACGCGCCACAGTGCCGATGGCTTCCTGAATGTCGGCAGAATCGCCAGTCTCGAACGAAACCCGCAGATATTCGGCCTGCGCCTCGGGCGTGTCGAGGTATTCGGCCGCGTCAAACGGCGTTGTCTTGATACCCATGTCAATCTCCCAATTGCGCCGAAAGCGCGATAGCGCGCTCAATGTCGCGCTGCTGCGTTGACTTGTCGCCACCGCATAGCAGGATGACGAGCGTTGAGCCTCGTTGGACAAAGTAGACGCGATAGCCGGGGCCGACGTGCACGCGCATTTCGCTCACCCCGGCACCAACCGACTTCACGTCCCCGTACTGGCCGCGCGCGAGCCGTTGAATCCGCTTGGCGATCTGCGCGCGCGCGATGTGGTCACGTAGGCCGCGCAGCCATTTCGCGAAGTCGTCTGTCTGCTCGATTCTCATAGCCTATATAGTATCCCATAGGATACAAAAGTTCAAGGTGCATTCTGGCTACCGGCCGGAGGGCCGGCGACGCGATCAGTGCGCGTCGAAGCGGGCGCGGTTTTCACGCGACGCGCTCGACCTCTACAAACTGCGAGCCAAAGAGCGATTCCGCACGGGTCCAAGCTTCTTCGTAACTGCATGCGTCGATGATCTCGACGTCGAATCCAGTCGCTGTCTTGTAGGTGATCGCCCACTGAGCGCGCACGTCAAATCTCCTTCGTGAAGTCCCGCTATAACGGACGCGGGTTGCGTCGATGACGCGTTATTGCGAAAACGCGCCATCGAACACGGCGCGTTGCGTGTCGGACAGGTGCGTCGCGTCGATCTGCGTAGCGCCGTTCACGATCATCAGCGCGTAGGGTTCGGCAAGAATCCGCGCTTCGCGACACAGGATCGGATCGCCTTCGACGCTCGGTTTGCGGGCGCGCCAAATGTTGATCGCGCGCTCGATCTGCTCGATATGCAAAACTGTGGTGATGTTCATCGCTTTCGCTCCGTGACGTGCGCCGTGTTCGCGACGCACGCAGGTTAGTCGATGCATTCGTCGAAGTGCCAGCGCGATTCCATTTCCTTGGCGGCACCGATTGCCTCCTGAAGTGTCGCGCGCGGATGGCCGGCGTTCGGCTCGCAATCGCCGCCCCGATGAGAGACTTCGAGGGCAGGGACATAGCCGTCCCGGGTAAGGCTTACGCTCGGGCGCGTTTCGTTCAACCCGTCCATGTCGTTGAGCCATTCCCCGAACCAAACGACTCGACCGCGTTCCTCGGCTTCGAAACCGTCATCCCAATGCGGAATCAGACTGGGCTCGCCCGCCAGCAAGAGCGACATGTCGGCCCCTTCGAGGCATGCACGTGCTCCGCTCGCGCGGGCGCAGATTTCAGCATCCCAGAGGTATTGCTCGGCCTTATCTTCGTTGCCGGCAGTTACAGCGATGCGAAACAGCGCAAGTTGCGCGCGCGCTTCGAGGGCAAAATCGAAACTGTCGACGGGAGTGCGATCAAATTTCACGGTTCGCTCCGATCGGCGCGCCAGCGTCGGCGCGCCCGCAAAATGGTCAATGGAAGATGCCGAGTGCTTCACGGATGACGCGTTGAGCGCTCGCAGCGCCGTAGCGCTCGCCCCGTGCGTACGCCTTTTCGTAGACCTTGATCGCGACATTGATTTGCCACGCGGTCCAGTCGATCGTGGGCAGCGAAAATGCCAGTTCGCCGTCGTCGCCATGATGTACCGCGATGGAGGGCGCAGCACTTTCGCAGCGCGCAATCGCGAAAAAACCTTCCGTGATACCTTCGATCATCAGTTCGTCAGTCTCGTAGCTCATCGTGAATCTCCGGGTCATTGCCAAACCGGCGACCACGCGCCGGACGAAAGGCGAAACAGGGTGATGCGCCGAGCGCGACCGTCGATGCTCGTTTCGAGCCGCACGGCGCGCGCGTCGTCATCAGGGCGGGTCCAGCGGTACAAAACACGAAACGGGGCATCAACCGGGCAGCCGAGCCAGTGCGCGGCGGTCACGCGCAGGCGATTTTTCGTGTGTCGAATGCCTGCCTGGCGGTGAGCCTCGGGGGTGCGGGGGAACGCCCGCGCGTGTGTGCGTGATTCGGTCGGGGGTGGTTGTGCTCACGATTTCGTCCTTTTGTGTCGGGTTGTGGATCTGCCATTGGGAGCCGCCTCGACGCGGGTTTAGCGCGGGCAGGCACGGGTGCAAGGGCGCGCCCGGAGGCCGCATGCGGAGCGCAGGCGTAGCCGAGCACCGAACGGGTGAGGACGTGGGCGGAGCGAAGCGCAGCCTTTACCCTTGCGCCCGTGCCTGCCCGCGCTATGCGTCGAAAAGGGGCGGCTCCCAATGGCAGATCCACGCGCTTAACCCGGCGCAAAAGGATGGAGCGCAACCACGCGGTTTCCCCGGCCGGATCGCGCACACGGCGCGGGGCAGCCGGCCCCGCGCCCCCTCGGCCGGCGTAGCCGGCCGCTAGACCTGCTGTCCGCCCGCGAGTAGCGGGCGCGTACTCCACGAGCAAGCGAAGCGCGCAGCGCCGGCACGGCGCGCAGACGTCAGGGATTGAAGCCCGTAGGGGCGAGACTCGCGCAGCGAGGCTCGACGCGCAGCGCGAAAGCCCGGCCCGGAGCGAAGCGGAGGGAGACGCCCGAGCAGCAAGTCAGGGAAGTGCCGCCAGCGCATGCGCCACAGCGACGGGCGCGCATGCGCAGCATCGGAAAGGTGATCCTTTACGGGAGCGGCAGAGAATCGGAAAGTGAGAACTTTCGGGAGTAGATCATCATGCTGCGTACGGCCCGCCGAAGGACACTGACCGGCACGCCGCACCAGCGGGCGCGGCGCACCCGCTGGCGTCGATCAGGTCAATCTCGCGGCGGCATGCCTTCGCCTTCCGCTACAGACGCGTCGTCGCGGACGTCGTCGGCCGACGCAACCAACGCAGGCTCGTCGGCCTCCGCTTCCTCGGCGCTTTCGTCGGCATGCGACGCCTTCGCCGGAACGTCCCACAGCTTCATCCGCACGGCTTCGGCCGTGACGAAATGCTCGGGCAACCAACCGCGCCCCGCGATCAGCCGTTCGGCCTCGGTCGCCGCGTCCCCCTTCTTGAGCTTCGCCACGCGCATCGCATCGGAAGGCGACACGGCCGCGCTCACGACGTCCACGATCCGATCTTTCGAAACGTGGTCGAAGTAGCCCGCCTTCGTCGGTTGCCACGCATCCGCGAGATTCAGCCCGAGCGCCGGGATCAGTGCGTTGATCGCGTGCGGCCGCTCATCCGGGCGCACGCTGTCCACGCTCGCCGCGACGTACTGCGCGAGGATCAGCAGCAGGCGCTCGTCGGTCTGCTCGATCAGCCAGCGCAGCAGCGCGTCACTGTCATTCGGGATGACGCCTCCCCAAACCCGGCGTTGCTCTCGCCGCATCGTGAACGCAAGGTCGTCGTCCAGTTCCGGCGCATGCTTCGTCAGGTTGTGGGAGTGGTCACGGAACGTCACGTCCAGCGCGCTCCCTTCGGTACTGTGGCCGTACTCGCCCGCCAGCAGCCGGTGCACGAGCGCGGCGAGCGCGACGTGCGGCTGCTGCGCGAGGGCGGCGGCAACGGCCGCCGTGCGATGCGCGTTCAGGCGCAGCGTCAGCCGTTCGGAGTGCGGCCCCTTCGCGGGCTTCACAGCCGACGCGGCGACGCGCGCGGGCTGACCATCTGACGAGTCGTCGTCATCGTCGTCACCATTCTCGCCACTTTCGGTCGTCGCGGCTGCAACCGGCTCACGCGCAACGAGTCCGCGCTCGATCACGGGCTCGCCGTTCGCATCGAGCGAGAGAAGCGCGCCAGCCTGCGCCATGTCGTCGGGATGGTAGACGAGCAATGACCCCTCGATCTCGTCCTGACGCATGCTCAACGCGCCTTCTTCCAGTTCCAGCCGCTCGGCGGCTTCGTCGTCCATGTCGTCGGCTTCCCACTGTGCCGCGATCTCGGCCAGCCGCTGATCGATCGCCGCCAGTTCTTTCGCCACCTCATCGGTGGGTTCCGTTCGACGCGGCAGCACCGGGCGAAATTGCGACCGCGTGGCATGGTCCCGTTCGGGCATGGCTTTCACCCACGCCCAGCCTTCGGCCAGCACGGACGCGCCGAGGGCTTCCAGTTGCTCGGTCGCGAGGCGCAGCATCAGCGCGTGATCGCGATACCACGCATCCTCGGCTGCGGAGAACAGGTCGCGTCGCACTGCACCGCCAGCCGCTTCGAACGCCTCGACGCCGACGAATTTCGCGACGCGGTTGCTCACGAACGACTGTTCGTCGCGCACGAAGCGGCGGCGGATCGCGTGCGCGTCGCGGTTGTACGGCTCGGCGTCGAACCACGCGGCCTCTTGCTCGTCGTGACTGTCCGACAGCGCGAGCGCCTGCATTTGATCGAGCTTGATCTCGCCGGTGCGGAACAGGTCGACCAGCTTCGGAGAGACGCGCGCGAGCTTGAGGCGGCGCTGCACAGTTTTCGGATGCACGCCGTACAGGTCCGCGATTTCCTCGATCGACCGACCGGATTCGACCAGAATCCGGTAAGCGTCGCACGCGTCGGCCGGGTGCATCGGTTCGCGCATTTCGTTCTCGGTTGCCGACAGCAGCACGGCGTCCTCGACCGGCACGACCCGGCAGCGCACCGGGTGGTCGGCGGGGATGTAGTCGTGTTCGAACAGGTAGATGAGCGCGAGGCGGCGGCGTTCGCCAGCGGCCGCGCCGAACGTCTGCGCCTTCCGCGCGCCGACCTTCATTGGATGGACGATCAGGTTCTGGAGCAGACCGACTTTCCAGATATTGAGAGCGAGTTCCTTGATGCCGGTGGGCGGCACGCGCCGCACGTTGTAGGGGACGCGACGAGCCGTTTGAGCGGGATGTCGCGCAGCTCGTCTGCCGTTCGGTGAGCCTCGGGGGGTGCGGGGGAACGCCCGCATCGTGGGCGAGGGCCGGGATCTCGGTGGTCACTGCGTTCATAAAAGCCTCCATTACGTCGGGGTGGAAAAAGCTGCCATTCGGAGCCGCCTCGACGCATGGGGAGTGCGGACGCGCAGGCACTGCAAGGGCGCGCGCAAGGCCGCAGCGCCGCGGCCGCCAGGCCGGGCGACCGGGCGCCGCGCGCGGCAGCGCGAACCCTTGCGGTGACGGCGGGCCGCACTATGCGTCGGGATGAGGCGGCCCGATGGCAGCTGATGCGCCGACGGGGGAGGCTGGAACGCGGGGACGGCTGCCGAGGCCCGGACGTCGCCGGCGCCGGGCCGCTCGCGCGGCCCGAGCGCGAACTCCGCGCGGCTCGCCGCGCGGCTGGCGGGGCGGCCAGCGCCGGGGCCGGACGCCGGCGGCGGCCGAGCCCCAGGAGCGGACAGCCCGTTTCTCTGGCGCGCGGGTGCGTGCGGCTTGCGTGCTTGGCGCAGCCGGGCGCGCAAGGTGCCGCGCGCCGGCTGGATATTGGGAACGGTGAAGATCTACCGCGGCCAGCTGGGGCGAGCAGTCCCCGCCCGCGCCGGCCGCTCGATGCGGGCGGGGTGGGCCGCCCCGGATCAGTGGTACATCTCGTGGTACGGAATCGGCCTTCCGCGTTCCAGGCGCCGGCCGGGCCCGCGGGCCCACGCCGGCGGTGGAACATGGTCTAGCGGCGAACGCCGCCGGCGCCAGGCGCGCGCCGGCGGCCGCGCCTCACTTCGAAGCGTTTCGGCGCCCTTCAATAACGCCAGCGTCGTACGCCGCGACCAATGCGGCACGGATACACCAGACGGCACAGTCGTGGAAATCCAGCCGGTCGCTGTAACGCGTTTCAAGCGTGTCGATGTTCAGATGGATACGCGCGATCGCAAACAGCAACATTTCGAATTCGCCTTTGTTCATGGGTGTCTCGGCAGAGGCCTGCCGCGGGCAAAGCCCGGGCAGGCGGGTGAATTTATCGCCGGGCGCACTGACCGGCCTGGAACGCTTCCAGCATCGCGTAACGCAACGACGCCGGCAGGACTTCAATTTCCGCGTCGGAATCCCATACGTCCGAGATCTCCGGGCCGAAGGCGTTGGCTGCGATCGCGGCCAAAATTGCATCAATCAAATATCGGGGCATGCTGATCTCCAGGTGTGCCGGCCGCGGCCCGCGGCCGGCGCTTGTGTGGTCAAGAGAGCTGCACTGCGCCGCAGTTCTCGGCCAGGCAGAAGGCGAAATACCAATTTCGGTACAGCTCGGCGAACAGGTGATCGCAATCGGCGTCGATTGCCCCAAGGAACTGACTGAAATCGTCGGCCAGCTTTGCGGAAGTCCGAGATCCGAGCGTTCCCGACGTGATCGAGAAATCGATCAGTTCCTTGAACGGGCCGTCCTTTGCCGCGATCGCGCCGTTCGTATGGCAGATTCGCGCGGCGCCGATCGAGATCGCCGGGTAATCGGCGAGCTCGGCCAGGCGCTCGCGGAAAATGTCGTGCATGACGTAGGTGCCGGCGCTGAATTCGAACGAATTCCGGTACCGATAGATACGCGCCATGTCCAGGTCGCTGGCGCGGTGCGGGAACCGCACCGCGGCGTCGAGGCGGACGCAAAACACGTCGACAGGGTCGCCGTTTTCGTTCGTGCGGGGATGGTCGAGCTGCTCGAGACCGGAATAGGCTGAAACGATCAGTTGCATGATGAATGTCCTCTGTTCGGGTCTTAGGCGGCGGCCAACGCGGCGCCGGCGACGGGCGCCGTCAGGCGCGCCTTGGCGGCCGCAAAGTAGGTCGCGTCCAGTTCGATGCCGATATACCGGCGCCCGAGCTCGCGGGCGGCAACGCACGTCGAGCCGGAGCCGGCGAACGGATCCAGTACGACGTCGCCGGGCTGCGTAAAAGCGGAAATGAGTGTGCACAGCGCGGCGACCGGCTTTTCGGTCGGATGGTGGCGATTGCCGCTGTACGGAAACGGCATGACGTCGGCGATCGGCGCCGCCGGCGCCGCGGGCCGGCCCTTGGCGAGCAGGTAGGCCGATTCGTGCTGGTACTTCACCAGGCCGGCCTTGGACGCGTAGGACTTCGTGAAGACGAAGTGGCCGGCCACGCGAAAGCCGGCGGCTTTCCAGGCGTCGAAAAACAGGTCGACCTTGTTCCAGCCGTAGAACGAAATGCAGACGGCATCGCGTTTCAGGACGCGGAACATTTCGGCGAACGCCGGCGCCAGCCAGTCGCCGTTCACGTCGTTCGCGATCGAGCGGCCGCTCCGATCGCGAAAATTCACGAGGTAAGGCGGGTCCGTCACGATGCAGTCGACGGATTCGGGGGCGAGTTTGGGCATGGCGACCAGGCAGTCGCCGTTGTACAAATAGCTCACGGTCAGCTCCATAGAGTCGAGATAGGGGCAGCCGGAGCGATGCGGCTCGCAAACCGTGCTACCCGGAGCTGGCGAGCGCCCGCAGGGGAATGGCGGGCAAGGGGACCGTGGAATACCGGAGTGCGCGAAGCGCGCGAGGATATGCCGCGAAAGCCCCTTGCAGGAGCGGGGCGCCGTGCGACATTGGTCGCGCACGGCGCAGCGGTCCGTCCGCCAGGACACGGCGGGCGAACGTGGGCTCCGGGTTGAAAGGTCGACGGCAGTCGAATACCGGAGGAAGGGGACGGAGCTGAAGGGCGCAGCGGACCGACGGTGCTGCGTCCTGGTCATGAGCGCCGCAGCGATCTCCGATCGCGCGGCGCGATCGCGATTCCGTCAGCGCGGCCGCGAGAGCGGCCGCCGCGCAAACTCGCCCATACGACGGCCGAGCAGAGTGAGGTACTGCAGCGTCAGAACAGCGCCAACTGCTGCGGCTCGAAGCGCCGGTCTTTGCTCTGCACGTCGACGTCGCTCGCGAGCAGCTCGATCGATGCACCGTCGGAGTCCTCGACGCTCGCGTCGAGCGGAATATGCGCACCTCGCGCGGCGTCGGCCGCACCAATACGCTCAAATTCCGCACGCGTAGCGGCCAAAAGGGCACGCGTGGCATGCTCCGGCAGTACGCAGTCGGCCGACGCGTACTGGCCGTCAAAGAATCTTGTTACGCCATATCTTTCTCCGCCGCCGTGCCTCGGCCGGTATACGACCAGAGCGATACGATCGGCATCGCGCCGACCGTTGGTCCATCCCACTGGCCCGCAAGGCACTAGACCACATTCGGCGGCGATCGCCGCGCCGCGCGCGATCAGATCGGCGTGCGCCCGGTCGATGACGCGATGCAGATTGGGCATCTTCAGGAAAAGCTGATTCATTGGGGTCTCCTGGTCGTGCTCGGGGTAGCGGAACCACGACGGCCGGCTGCCCCGCAAAATGTGAGATCGCGCACCATCCATCATCACCAAGTGCGCGACGATCGGCGTCAGCTCACCGGGAACTGTCGGGACGCTCCCGCCACGCCTGCACCTCGTGAACCTTCACGAGCTCGAACGGGGTCTCGCCGTCAGGCTCGACACCAGGGTTCTCCAGAATGACGCGCAATGCATCTGCGTCGCTCAGGGCGGCCAGGGCCGTCAGAAGCTGCTCGCGGCCAGCCTTGCGCGCACGAGCCCACTCGCTCCCGTCCTCGTCGTTCCAATCCGGCACGGTGCGCAGCTGAAGGCCATACGCGCGGGCGGCTTCAATTGCGGCAGTTTCGATCGCTGTCATCATTCGCTCCTTGGGGATTCCGGTCAGTGGACATCGCGCCGTACGAACAGTCGCGCGGCCGTGGCCGAACGGGGAAAGCCGTGCACGTCGGAGGTCTCGGCAAGCATTGCGGCGACATCCATCTGCACGTTGGACCCCGAGCGAAGGCTGCCCGCCCGGTGCACGCCGATCACCTCGAGCAGCTGCAGGTTCCCCGCGCGATATCCGTCGACCGTCATCGAGGCGCGCACGTCCGGCGCCAGCCGATCGCCGTAGCGCGACGCGAGCCGCGCGAGCGCACGCTCAATCGCGCGATCGCTGAACTGTCGCGACAGCGCGATCCGATCTGCAGCGAGACGAACCGTCTGCCGGCCGCTGGACGTCAACATGAAGTGTTCGACGCGCTCGACCCTACCGCCGTCTGCCAGACGCGTGGCCTGCAGCGGCATCACAAGGCGCGCAACCTGCACGTCTCGGGGGCCGTCGGTCCATTCGATGCTCAGCTGCGTGCCGTGTTCGTTCTTCGCGACGCGCACCGCGAACGACGTCGCGGGGAACCCTTCACGCAACACGCTCTGCACCAACTGCGCGGTCTCGACAAGCGTCAGCACGTCGGCGAGCACCGCGGGCGCGGTGGCGGATTCCCGGCTGACCCGCGCGCGGACGGACTCGGAAATTTGGGTATGGCGATCTGCAATGTGATGGAACATGTTGAACCTCGAATGATGGTGGACGGGACAACGTGAGGCGAGGGCGCCGGCGGCGGCCGCCGGCGCATTCGGTTTAGCCCTTCAGCTTGCGCATCTCTTCGGCGAGCACCCACATGGCGCGATTCAGGCGGAGATCCTGATCAATGCCGGTCACACCGCGTGTCGACATCCGACGACCAGTGGCCGAGCGACCACGCAATCCGCCCTTGATCACGTTCTCCTGCACGCGCTGGAACGTAGTCCAGAGGTCGGGGCGGTTGTCTTCGGTGCGACGCGCGCGAAGCAGCTGATCCTCGGTGATCGGCGCGGGCGCTTCGGTCACGTCGTACCGGAGCGCCAGCACCGACCGCGCAAACGCCTGTTGCTCGCCTTCATCGAGCTGCACGGCTTCCATCTCGCTCTTGCATTCGCGGATCAGGTCGAACCCGTCGAGCACCTCGTGCGCGCCGTCGACGACGTGGTCGACGACGTCGCCCTTGTGCGGCACCCGGATGTCGTGCGTCGTGTCGCCGAATACGAGACCGTTCTGGCAGACGAACCGGAAGTAACCGGCCAGCATCTGGTAGCTGCTCGACCCATCGTGGCTGTTGAGGAGGATGATTTCCGGGGTTTCCGGCGACGCGACCTGCGACGCGTGACGCAGCCGGAGCATGTGCTTCGTATGCTCGCGCTTCGCGTCGACGCGCACGCGGGTCTGGCAAACCATGAAGGGCTGGAACCCTTCTGCGCGCAGCTTCGTGAGGATCTCGATGGTCGGAATGTACGTGTAGCGGTCCGACCGTGAGTCGTGCTTGTCGGCCGCGAAGATCGACGGCGCGACCTCACGAATCTGCTCATCGGAGAGCGGCGTGTTCGAGCGAAGGATCGGGGCGTTACTGCCAAACTTGGTTGCGAGTTGCATGGTTTTCTCCGTTGAAGATTCAGGTTCGATGCGGGTCGTTCAGGAATTCGCTGGCGTCCGTCAACACCAGACGACGTAGTCGTAAGCGACGGTGCGCCGGTAGTAGTTCCGTCCATCCCACGGCGTGTACGTGTATTCCATGTACGCACAGTGCAGGACTACTATCCAATGGTGCAGTCGGTTCGTTTCCATCGTGACCTCCATCTGCGGTTGGTTTGCTCTTCAGGCCGACCGGGACCCAAGATTCCGAGTCCCCACGTAGGGGTTGTGCCGGTGCTGCCTGGACTTCGGCAGAACTGCTGCCGCCAGTCCCCTGAGTTCGTCGTCCCGCGACTGAAGGAGCCTGCCGGCGGGCGTGTTCAAGAGCGGTCGCAAAGCCGCACGCGGAGCGCAGCCCGTAGGGCGAGCACCGAACGGGTGCCGCGGCCGGCGAAGCGGACCCTTGAATGCGAACGACGGTGGGCTACGGTCGCGTTTGGGACGGCGAGCTCAGGGGCTGGCGGTACGCGAAAAGTTGAGACAGCACCGGCTCGCCGCGCGGCGAGCGCCCAATCGGGGCGGAGCCCCGGCTGTATAGGGGTATCGGGTTTGCGTCAGGGATTGAAGCCCGAAGGGGGCGAGACTCGCGCTGCGAGGCTCGACGCGCAGCGCGAAAGCCCGGCCCGTAGCGAAGCGAAGGGAGGCGCCCAGGGCCGACGGCAAATCCCACACGAACGCGTGGAACGGGGAGCGCGGCGGCAGAAGGCATGTGGATACGCGAAGCAGGGCGAGCTCGCCGGCGGCGAGCGCCCCCTCTCGCGGCCCCAAGGCCGCGAGACTGGATAGGCAGGTCCGCGTGTCGCGGCATCAACGCGACACGCGGTTGCGCTATGCTTTGGTGTGATCGTGTGAAATCAGAGACGAGTCGATGCTCATTCGAGAACAGGGACGCCTCATCAAGGTGCTGCGCGTCGAACCTCCCACACCGCCCCGGACCAGGGGGCGTCGGCGCGAACACGTGCTCGGCACGTTTCGCGCCGACGGGCCGATACCGGCCCAGCTGCTCGATGCACTGAGCCGTGACGAGCGCAAAGCGCTCGCGCGCTGGCTCGAGGTCTACCGAGAGGGCCAGCGGCGCACGGATGCACGCACGACGCTGGCCGCCGCGCCTGCGCAGCTCGAGTCGCTCGTCAGCGCACTGGAGGTGGCGGCTGATACATTGTCGGCTGCCGAGGCGGACCACCTGTGGGCGCAACTGCAGGCGATCGCGCGAACGTTGAGGCGCGCCGGCCACCCGCGGCCGCGCGCGGCACGGCGGCCGCCGGCGCCGATACCCGGGCAGCAAGACTTCTTCGGCGACCTAGACGAGCTCGAGCAGCTGGCTGAACAGTGAGTTCGCTCCCTTCCTCGCAAACCACCATGCATCCACACCGTATCGTCGAAGACAAAGGCCGCACGCGGATCCCGACTCAGCATCTCAACGATCAGGGGGGCCAGCGCTCAACGTGGCTGCGCTGGTGTCTACGCGCGCTCCGTGTCTTCAGAGCAGCACCCAAGGCCCATTGAGAGGCTTGACGAAAGATCGCCATGTCGAATCGACGCGGACCTTCATCACGACGACACCAGCAGTCCGCGCATGCGAAACTCGCCCGTACCTTGTTGCTGCCGATGGCCCCACGCGCCGATGGCGAATGCCGCGAGGACGAACGCGGCAGATAACACGAGTGTGATGGGATTCATGGTTACGCTGCGTTTCGGTGACGACAACCTGGCGCATGAGCGAAGAGGCGCACTGCATCTCGGGTCGTCTTGGGCGTTCTGGCAACAGGGGCAGAAGCCCTGATGCGAGCGTGCGCCCTATCGCCATGCCGATCGGTACGGTGCCGTACCTCGATCGCGCGCGCTGCGCTTGCGTGACCGGATAGCGAAATATCGGGCGATCCGGTGTTTGAACGACGTGCAGCGCACCACGGAACGCTTCCCGGAGACTGTTCTTCAGCGTACCGACTCGACGAGCCCGCGCGATGCACGATGACGTTCGTCACGTTCTTCAGCCGGGAGCGGTTAATGAAATATCCGATCTACATCACACAGCATGGGCAACCCCGCTATCGCGGCGCGCTTCCGGATTCTCCCGAGGTCGGTGTGGAGGGCGACTCGTATGGTGAGCTTCGATCCGAATCCCGTGTGCTGCGTTTCATGGAAATGCCCGTGTTCAGATTGGGTGAAACCGCTGTCGACGTCCGGGGACGCCGGATCGCGCTCGCGCTGCCGCGATTCACGAGCGCTCGCGCCACGATATCCGTGTTCCGGGCGCGGTGATTGAGATGCGTCAACCGAGCCGGATGCGGCAGGTCATGCCGGTGCGTATCGCGCGCGGCTTGACACAACTTAAGCAGATCCGCGGCTTCGTGCGCTGCAATTCGGGCGCGCGCGCGGCCCTGTAGAGCGGGTGCGACGCCGAATGGGCTTGATGTGCGTCAATGTGCCCGGTGACCCGAAGGGCGAGATTGATCACGGGAACGGCCACGACGAAGCGCGGCCGCCACGACTGCCATCCGAGGAGAACCGATCATGGGCAACGACTTTCGGCAGGGAGCGCGAGCAGAAGAGTCGCAGCGCGTATTGGGCGGCGACGACGTCGGCCTTCGGCAGTATATGCGGCACATCTACAACTATATGGCCGGGGCCTGGCGCTGACGGGCGCCGTTGCGTACTTCGGCGCATCAACCGGGTTTTACCGGTCGATCGCCGGAACGCCCCTCTTTTGGGTGGTACTGCTCGCACCGCTGGCACTGGTCATGTTTCTGAGCTTCCGCATCGAGCACATCAGCTTCGGCGCGGCGCAGATCAGTTTCTGGGCCTACGCCGCGCTGGTCGGGCTCTCGCTTTCCGGCATCTTCCTCGTGTATACGGGCGAGAGCATTGCGCGCGTGTTCTTCATCAGCGCGGCCACGTTCGGTGCAACGAGCCTCTATGGCTATTCGACACGGGCCGATCTCTCGCGCTTCGGCTCCTTTCTGTTCATGGGGCTGATCGGCATCATCATCGCGGGGTTCGTGAATCTCTTCCTGGTTTCGTCGGCGCTGCAGTTCGTCGTTTCCGTGATCGGCGTGCTC